>CAYJJD010000008.1:0-63758 GCA_964370425.1 uncultured Akkermansia sp.
AGAAGGAAGAAACCAAGAAGGAAGAAACCAAGAAGGACGAAACCAAGAAGGGCGAAACCAAGAGGGTAGAAATCGATAAGGACGAATACACGTTAATCCAAGCCGTCGAGACAGCTATCACGGCAAAAAGAGAAGCAAAGGGACCTGTCGTCTCGAAAAACCTGCTCAACTATTATCAGAAACAATCCCGAATTAAGCGCATCTACCGAGGTATCGTAGATAACATGGGTGTTGTACTCGTGATGGTGCTGATGGCAGGCATGGCCGGAGTGATTTGCTTTGATATGCAGTCTATTTTAAACACTAATTCAGCGAATGCAGCAGAGTACGCAGCGTCAAAAGATACTCCTGAGCCAGTCAATATTGAGGAAAATGCCCCAGCAGAAGGCGAGGGGGAGGAGCTTATTGCTGACAATGGGTCAAAAGAGGACGCCAGCGATACTCCCGAGAAGAAAGAAGACGAGGTGGATGCGAAACACCTAGTAGGACTCGATGTCAATGGTTCAGAGTATGAAGCTGTTGATATAAACGCTTTTTCAGATGCTAGTCTCATAAACGCAGGTAATAAACAGGGAGAAACTAAAGATAATAATGAGGAGCCAGATATCTATGCTCCGAAGTATGTACCTGTGGATAAGGAAAAGTTTGCAGCAGAATATGCTATTCCCGAAGAGGATGATCGCTTCGCCCCGAAGTATGAGCCTGTAGATAAGGAGTCACTCACATCAGAAAAAGAGCGCGAGCTTCCTCCAGAACTACAGAGACTACGTGATGCGAATTTTGAGGTTCAGCCTATCACAGACGAAGAGCGTGCTCGCGCTAAAGCTGAAGCCGAGGCTCGTGAAAAAAATAAGGGCTAGTCTATCGACAGACGAGGCGACTGGAGGATGAGCTGATGCACATCCTCTATGCTGCCATGAGTGTCGATACGCTCCCACCATGGCATGGTCATGCTCTCGTAGATCGCAGCGACGCGTGCTTGGAAACTATCCTCCTCGAAGGCGTCTTTTGCCAGTCCGCGAGTTTTCATACGGCGACGTGATTCTTCCAGACTGATGTGCAGGAAGAAGGCGACATCGGGTATGATGGCGAAGTCCTCATTCATGCGCTGTATCTCTGAGACATCGACACCTGCGTCGCTAGCTCCCTGATACGCCATCATGGAGGGGTAGTAGCGATCAAGTAGCACCCATGCACCGCGTGCGAGAGCTGGTTCTATCAGGGTCTGTATATGCTCCTGCCTATCGCGTAGAAGGCAGGAGATCTCATCTTCCATAGCTAAGCGTTCATGGGCTTGGGCAGCCTGACGCACGCGCATACCCCACTCGCCACGCGTGGGCTCAAAGCTGGATATGACCTCAAGTCCTCGCGTGGTGCGCAGGTGATCTGCGAGTAATTGTATCTGTGTGGATTTACCTGTCCCATCTATGCCTTCGAAGATGATGAGTTTGCCGCGTTTGCTAGGAGTGTCATTCATGCTGGCGATTTTACCCGAAGGCGAAGCGCTTGGCTATATTTTTTTAGCAAGCGCAGCGCATCTTGTCAATCAGATGCAAATGATAGGGATTTCGTTAGTACATTGTAGAACGATAACAGAATGTGAAGCTGTGTTTTTTCTGGATAAATTCTTGACGAAGCACGCATCAAGGAGTAAGATCATGTCCACATGAGTTCCGAATCCGTTAAGAGCACCCCTCTGTGCGATAAGCACGTCAGCCTAGGGGCAAAAATGGTTCCTTTTGCAGGCTGGAATATGCCCGTCCAGTACACGGGTATAATGGATGAACACAAGGCAGTGCGCGAAGCTTGCGGTGTGTTTGATATTTCTCACATGGGACAGTTCTTCGTCTCAGGTGAAGGAGCCACCGAGTGGCTGAATACGATGTTCACGAATAACTTGAATAAGCTCGTGGACGGAATGGGGCAGTACTCCATCATGCTCAATGAGCAGGGCGGTGTCATCGACGACCTCATCATCTACCGCCGTGCTCAGGATGACTACCTCATCGTTGTGAATGCCTCCATGATAGAGGAAGATGAAGCATGGCTGCTTGCGCGTAAGCCAGACGCTGTTCAATTCGTGAACAAGAGCGACTCCTACGTCGGACTTGCTATCCAAGGTCCTCTTGCTCCCGAAGTATTCACGCGCCTCTGCCCTGCGATCGCCCTTCCCGGTCGTAACGGTGTGCTGGAGTTCGACTGCGATGGTGACTCCCTCATCGTCTGCCGCACTGGCTACACAGGTGAAGACGGTTACGAATTCTTCTGCCCTGCGGAACGCGGCGTGTACTGGCTGGAAAAGGTCATCGCCAGCGGTGCGAAGCCCTGCGGTCTCGGTGCTCGCGATAGCCTGCGCCTTGAGATGTGCTACTCGCTGAATGGCTCTGATCTCTCCCCTGAGAAGACCCCACTCGAAGCTGGTCTCTCGTGGTGCTGCGATTTGACAAAGGACTTCATCGGCGTCGACGTACTCCGCGCTCAGAAAGAAGCTGGCCGCCCGACCGCTCTCGTCGCTATCGAATACACTGGTAAAGGTGCTCCTCCACGCCATGGCTATGAAGTACAGCTTCCTGATGGCACACCCGTAGGTGAGCTGACCAGCGGTGTGCTCTCCCCATCACTTGGTAAGGGCATAGGCTTGGTCTACGTACCAGCAGAGCACTCGAAGATAGGCACAGAACTGCAAGTCATCGTCCGTGGGAAATCCTCCCCTGCCGTCATTGTGAAGAAGCCCTTCCTCAAGAAGTAATCCCCCTTTTTATTATTCACCCCACCCCTTAATCAACAAAAATAGAAAACTCATCACATGAGCGTTAACCCTACAGAATACCGTTATTCACCCGAGCACGAATGGATCAGCCCACTCGTCGACGGAGTGATCACCCTTGGCATCACTGATCATGCTCAGTCCGAGCTCGGTGAAGTTGTGTACGTCGACCTCCCAGAAGTGGGTAACACCATCGCTGCTGGCGATAGCATCGCTGCTGTGGAATCCGTGAAGGCCGCTTCCGAAATCTACACTCCCGTATCTGGTGAAATCGTCGAAGTAAACGAAGCTCTAGACGCATCCCCCGACCTCGTGAACAGCGACGCAAACGGCGAAGGCTGGATCTGTAAGATCAAGCTCAGCGACCTAGGCGAACTCGACTCCCTCATGGATGCAGACGCATACGCGGCCTTCTGTGAATAATGAATTTTTACCTAACGACCACGTTCGGCTTGAGCGTGGTCGTTTTACTTTTACCCAAAAAATAACCTAACAAATGAGTACACCCTTCCTTGACCGCCATATCGGTCTTTACACAGAAGATGTTCAGGAGATGCTTGCTACGATTGGCTTTAGCACTCTTGAAGAGATGACAGAAGCCATCGTACCAGCGAGCATCCTTCACCCAGACCCCCTCGACCTCCCTGAAGCACTCGGCGAGCACGAAGCACTGGAATACCTCAAGACCATCCTTTCCGCGAACAAGCCCGTGCGCAGCCTCATCGGTCAGGGGTACTATGGCACGGAGCTTCCCCCAGTCATCCAGCGCAACGTGCTGGAAAACCCATCATGGTACACAGCCTACACACCCTACCAGCCAGAAATCGCACAGGGTCGTCTTGAGATGCTGATGAACTTCCAGACCATGATTTGCAGCCTCACCGGCCTGCCTATCGCGAATGCCTCCATGCTCGACGAAGGCACAGCCGCTGCGGAAGCCCTCATGCTCTGCCGCGCGAACAAGGCAAAGGGTGACTGCTTCTTCATCTCCGACACCTGCTTCGCACAGACCATCGACGTGCTGCGCACCCGCAGCCAGACGATTGGGATGCGCCTCATCATCGGCGACTGGAAGACATTTGACCCAGAATCTGAGCCCGGCCTCACAGGCGCACTGCTCCAGTACCCTGACAAGACAGGTGAAATCAGTGATTACAGCGAATTCGTCGAAAAATGCCACGCCGTGAAGGCACTGTGTGTCGTCGCTGCCGACCTCCTCGCTCTTACCGTCATTAAGGAACCAGCGGCATTTGGCGTGGACATCTGTGTCGGTACGACCCAGCGTTTCGGCATGCCCATGGGCTACGGTGGTCCAGCTGCCGCGTACATGTCCTGCACAGACGCACTGAAGCGCAAGCTCCCTGGTCGCTTCGTCGGTCGCTCCATTGATGCACAGGGTAAGCCCGCCTACCGCCTCGCCCTCCAGACACGCGAGCAGCACATCCGCCGCGAAAAGGCGACCTCGAACATCTGCACCGCCTCCGTCCTCTCCGCCATCATCGCGACCTTCTATGCGATGTACCAAGGCCCCGATGGCCTCCGCGAAGAAGCGATGGGCATCCACGCGCTGACATCCCTCTTTGCGCAGTCCGTAGAAGCCAGCGACAGCATGCAGCTCGTCACGCAGAACTACTTCGACACACTCCTCATCTCCTGCACTGCGAAGGCTGACGAACTCGTCGCTAAGGCGCTCGAAGCAGGTTATAATATCTTCCGCGTCTCCGATGATGCCGTGTCCATCTCCTTCGATGCCACGAGCCGACTCGACGATGTCGAAGAACTCTGCGAAGCTTTCGGCCTCGCCCTCACAGAAGAAGTCACCATCCCTGCATGGGACAACAGCTTCGACCGCATCAGCGCCATCTGCGAAGAACGCTGCTTCAGCAGCTTCCACACAGAAACAGAAATGATGCGCTACATGCGCCGCCTCGAAAGCCGCGACCTCGCGCTGAACGAAGCCATGATCCCTCTGGGCTCTTGCACGATGAAGGCGAACTCCGCCACCATCATGACCCCGCTCACATGGCCAGAAGTCGGTGGACTCCACCCCTTCGCCCCAGCGGATCAGTGCGAAGGCATGCGCATGATGATCAAGCTTCTGGAAGACTGGCTCTCTGTCGTGACAGGCTTCGACGCCTGCTCCCTACAGGCGAACTCCGGTGCAGCTGGCGAATACTCCGCGCTGCTCACCATTCACCGCTACCAAGTCTCACAAGGACAGGGGCATCGTAACGTCTGCCTCATCCCTAACTCCGCTCATGGTACGAACCCAGCATCCGCAGCGATCGCTGGCTGGAAGATCGTCCCTGTGAAGTGTGACGCTGGCGGTAACATCGACATGGAAGACCTCAAGGTACAGGCCGAAGCACACCGCGACGACCTCGCAGCCATCATGGTCACCTACCCATCCACACATGGTGTGTACGAAGACGGTATCGACGAACTCTGCAAGATCATCCACGAAAACGGTGGACAGGTCTTCATGGACGGCGCGAACATGAACGGCCAGAGCGGCGTCACTAGCCCTGGCTTCATCGGTGCTGACGTATGCCACCTGAACCTGCACAAGAGCTTCGCCATGCCACACGGTGGTGGCGGCCCAGGTGTCGGTCCTATCTGCTGTGCAGCCCACCTCACCCCCTTCCTCCCAGGTCACGTCTCCCAAGGCGACGCACAGGCACACAGTGCCGTCTCCTCCGCTGAGTTCGGCTCAGCCTCGCTAAACGTCATCACATGGATGTACATCGCCATGATGGGAGCAGAAGGCCTGCGTCATGCGACACAGCTCTCCATCCTCAGCGCGAACTACGTCGCGAAGAAGCTGGAAAACTGCTTCCCCACCCTGTACTCGGGACACCAAGGACTCGTAGCACATGAATGCATCCTGAACACGAAACCCATGCTTGTGAAGGCTGGACTGAACGTGAACGACATCGCGAAGCGACTCATGGACTATGGATTCCACGCACCTACGATGAGCTTCCCTGTCGTGGACACGCTCATGGTAGAGCCTACAGAATCGGAAAGCAAGGCGGAGCTCGACCGCTTCATTGATGCGATGGTGAAGATCCACGCCGAAATGGAAGCCGTCGCGAGCGGAGCAGTACCAGCAGACGATAACGTGCTGGTGAACGCACCGCACCCTGCTTCTATCATTACAGCTGATGAGTGGGCACATGCGTACAAGCGCAGTGAAGCAGCCTATCCAGCGGAAGGACAGAGACTGCATAAGTTCTGGCCATTCTGCTCCCGCATAGACAATCCCTACGGAGACCGTAACTTCTGCTGCTGCTGCGACACGCTCGCCTGCGCGGAAGAAGCCGACGCGTAAGTAAAGCAACAAGCTTCATTCGAAAACCCTCATCTTTACCAGATGAGGGTTTTCTGCTTTGGTTCGTAAAAGGGTGTCCTCAGCGTTCTGTAACACATCAGTAGCAATGCTGGTTTTTTAATGTTGCCGAGGAAGGCGCGAAGCGTACAAGGCAGGGTACGCAAAAAGCCGCTCGCGGTGAGGCGAGCGGCTTGTGGATTCTGTGTCCCCTGCGCGCTGCGCAGGGGGCTTAGTGGTGGTTTTCGTTTTTTAGAAGGCAAACTTCACACCGACGGAGCCGCTGTAGCTGCTTTCGTCTGGGCGGAATTCGCTGTTCACTTGTCCTACGGCACTCCAGCGTTCTGTGATGGGGAGTACGCCGCTGGCGTTGAGACGGAGGCCGCCTCGTCCACTTTCCGTTCCTGTCTGCTGGAAGCCTGTGCCTCCACCTATGAAGCGGTTTGTCACGCTGAGGTCTGTGTTCCCTGCGTTCACGACGAAGAGTGCGTCAGCCGAGATGAAGCCAGCTTTTCCGCAGAGTTCGTAGTTGTAGGTGTAGCGCATACCTGCTCCGATGGTGACGTTTGTGATGTCGTCGTAGCTGACGTCGAGTCCAGCGTTTCCAAAGCCTTTTTCTTGGAATCCATCCACGGTGCCGAAGCTCGCGTCGACGACGGCTACGCCGCTGTAGTTGTGGCGAGATTCGCGTGGGCGGAAGTCATAGGTGGCTTCGTAGCTGAGGTTGAGCATCGCGGCGGTGGTCGTGCCTTTCGCGCGTCCGTACTGGCTGAAGCCAGGGGCGGAGACATAGATGTCGCGGGCTGTGTCGAGTCCGTACATAGCTGCTCCGAGGCTGAAGTACTGGCTGAGGCGACGGCTTGTGTGCGTGGCGTTGATGTCGGCGTAGAAGCTATCGGAGGTGACGTCTACTTCTGCGCTGCGGCCTGTTTCGTGGCTGTAGGCGAAGTCGTAGCCTATGGTCCATTCGCGGGTGACTTTCTGCGCTCCGACGAGGATGAAGCCTTGGCGGGTGGTGTTGAAGGTGCCACCGTTGCCATCATCCGAGAGGTCGGCGTTTCCGCCTGTGTACTGGATGGAGATCGCACGGCTAGGATCATCGTTAATGGATTGTCCATTCGTGATGTCGTAGTTCATGACGAGTCCTGCGTTCAGGGCTTTCTGGGTGTTGCGGAGGGTCTGGAGGTGGTTCATGCTGCCTTCGATGACGAGTTTGTTGAGTCCTGCATGTCCGCGTCCACTGAGGCTGTCAAGCGCGCTGAGGGCATCTGCTTCGCTGCGTGTCTGCCCGAGGGCGGTGAGGATGTTTCCAAGCTGCGTGCCTTTGACGTCGTTACCGTTGATGTCGGTGAGTGCGCCTGCGGTGGCTTCTTGGTTCGTCGATCCTTCTGCTCCCTTGAAGTTTTCACTGAGGTGGAGGTAGACTTTTCCTGTGGCCGTGTCGGTGATGGCGTGGGCGTTCAGGGTGTCGAAGTCGTGGTCGATGACTTCGCTGATCTGTCCATCGGTGGCGGTGATGCCTGCGGTGGTGGTGATGAGGTCTACTTGTGTCTCGGTGTCGATGAGGGCTTCATCGGTGATGTCGTGCTGTCGCAGGGAGATGACTGCTCCTTCTTCACCTACGGTGAGGGTGTCCAGAGTGATGGTGTCTACGGCGGTGCTGGTGGCTGCTGCTCCTGCTGCGACTTGGGCGAGGTCCATGTCGAAGCTGAGTATGGAGGCTTGCTTTCCAGTGGTGCTGCCGCTTGCGGCGCCGATGGTCATCGAGCCTGCGCTGATGCTGCCCAGCTTGCTGCTGTCGAAGACGGTGTCCGTGTCGATGACGTTTCCGTTGATGCTGCCGCGTGCTACGTCGGCGACGTAGAGGGTGGTGCCGCCATCAAGGCTGAGTGTTGCGAGGTCGGCGCCTGTGCTGAGGCTGAGCTGGGAGTTATCCTTGATGCTGACGCTGCCTGTCATGGTGGCCATCTTGAGGTCGAGGAGGTCGCCTCCTGTCTTCACGATGCTGCCGTCTCCTGTGACTGCTCCGTCGAGGATGCTTCCTGCTCCTGCGTTCAGGGTGGTGTCGATGATGATGTCTGCTGCCTTGAGGGTGGCGTCACTCATCTTGAGCTCGCTTCCTGTGAGGGTGAGGCTGCCTGCTTGTGCTGTGACGTCAGCGGTAATGCTGCTGTCGACTCCTGTTGCGTTGAGGATGATGTCGCCTGTCTCGGCAGTGACGAGTCCCTTGATGTCGATGTGTCCACGGGCGGTGATGCTCGCGTCACTGCTGAGGCTGGCGTTGTTATCGACGCTGAGTCCTGCGGTGACTAGGCTGGCGAGTTTGTTTTCATCCTTGATGGTGGTGCTGCCTCCGACGGTGACCGCGGCGTTGATGTCCGCGCCGTCAAGGTTGGCATCGCCTGTGGTCACGTTCAGTGCTCCGCCAGCGAGGTCGATGATGGAGTCTTCGACGCTGAGGTTGCCTTCTTCGATGGTCATGCTGCCGCCGTTCATGGCGTCGATGCTGCTGTCGATGATTTTCGCGTTATTCTGGATGGTGATGCTCGCGCCTGCCATGTCGAGGTCGAGGTCGTTTCCATACATGCTCAGATTCCCCATTTCGCTGCTTGCTGCGTCGTTGTTGACATCGAGGTTTCCGTTTGTGATGGTGAGGCTGCCGCCGTTGAGGGTGAGTTCACCGTTCGTGACTTGATCGCCGTCCTTGACGGAGACTTGGGCGTTTGTGTAGACGGTTGTACCAGCGGTGACGCTTTCGGCGACGATGGTGCCTTCGTTGAAGGTGAGTGTGCCATCGACTTCGACGGTGTAGCCGTCTGCGTTCAGCTCACCGATGTTGATGGTGAGATCCTTGGCTATGTCGACGTCGCCAGCGACGTTCACTTGTCCCCATGTTTCCATGTTTTCGGCAGTGATGCCGCCATTGATGCTGGAGTCGGTGATTTCTATCTTGCTGCCTGTGCCAGTGCCGGTGGCGCTCAGTGCACCTGTGACGGTGGAGTCCTTGATGGTGATGCTGCCTTCGGCGTCGTTTGCCGTGAGCTTGCTATCAATGGTGGCGTTTTCTACGGTGATGGAGGCGTTTCCTGCTGCGTTGCTGACGCTGAGGTCGGTGCTGGTGAGGTGGGCGTTCTTCACGGTAGCATCGCTGATGCTACCGCCAAGATTCGCGTCTACGGTGGAGTCTGTGATGCTTAGGGCTCCGTTCATGCGGAGATTTTGTCCTGTCGCACTGAGGGTGGAGCTGTTCTTGATGCTCATGTCGGTGATGCCTGTCATGGCAGCGAGGCTGGTGAGGTCGCTGTTATCCAGGTTCAGCGCTGAGTTACTGAGTTCTGCTCCCTTGCTGAGGATGATGCTGCTGCCCGTGCTGGCGGTGAGACCTGCGCTGGTCAGTTTGTCGGAGACGCTCAGGGTGGACTTGTTCTGGAGGGTGATGAGTCCATCGACGTCTACTGTGCCTGCGATGTCTGCTGCGCCTGTTTGTCCCTTCACGGTGAGTGAGGAGTTATCCAGTGTCAGCTCACCAGTCATGGGGGCGGCTGCGTTGATGTCGACGGCTCCTGTTACGATAAGGCTGGTACTCTGCATGTTATAGTCGCCTGTATGGACGATGCCCATTGCAGTGCCGACCACGTTCACGTAGCTGGTCTCTCCTGTGGTGTTTAGTACGCCGCCTACTGTCAGGCTACCATTCGTGTAGCTGAGGTCGTGGATGTAGGCATCGCCTGCTACTTCGAGTTCACCGTGGAGGATACTCAGGCTCTGTACTCGCTGGTCGATGTCACCGAGGCTGCCTCCGATGAGGACGTCTCCATATGTGGTGAGATTCGTCGCCCAGACGCTGCCTGTCACGGTGGTGCCAGTAAGGGTGACCGTCGTGATGCTCGCTGCATCTGCTCCGATGTTCGCCATGACGCTGCCACCTGTGACGGAGAGGGTGCCGATTGTGGTGATGTCGCCCTTGATGGTCGAAGCCGAGATGGAGAGTACTGTGCTAGTATCTTTGCCTGTGAGTGCGCCTGTGTTCGAGTTCGTGATGCTGTTTGTCGTTCCGCTGAAGCCTGTGATGTTGATGGCTGAGCTGTCTGCCATCGTGAGTGTTCTAGACATCGTGATGTTGCTAGCAATGTCGGATTTTTCCTTCATCATGACATCAGTCTGTGTACCTGTGAGGGTGGTGATGCTGCTGTTGTCCATGTTGAGGCTGCCTACGTTATTCAAGGTGCCGATGATGGATGAGTCGGCAAGCTGCGCGCCAAAAGCTCCTGTAATAGTACCTCTGACCGTCGAGCCACCGCTCATATGAAGTGATTCGTCCATGCTGAAGCCACTGTTGATGTAGGATTTATCCTTCATCGAGACAAGACCCTGTGTGCCAGTGAGAGTGGAGATGCCGCTGTCGACCATGCTGAGGTTACCTGTATTATTCAGGATGCCGAAGATGTTTGAGTCGGTAAGCTGCGCACTTGATGCTCCTGTAATATCACCATTGATTATCGAACCCCCACTCATGGAAAGCCTGTTAGTCATGGTGAAATCACTGTTGATGTAAGAATTATCCTTCATCGTGACAATAGTCTGCGTGCCATCGAGGGTGGCGATGCCGCTGTTCTCCATGCTGAGGGTACCTGTGTTATTCAAGGTATCGGTGATGATGGAGTCCGCGAGTGTAGTACCTGTAGCTCCTGTCACAGAGCCATTGACCCGCGCATTGTCGCTCATGCTCAGCGTGCCAGTCATGGTCACATTATTTGTAACAATGGTGCTTATCAGCTTGACTGATGCCGCATTCGCGATGCTGTTGATGCTGCTGGATGCGCTCGCTGTGATGTCGCCACCGCTGAGTGCTCCTGTGGTGGCACCCATGAGTAAGGCTGTTTCGAAGCCTGTTACTGCGGCTGTAGTACCATGAAGCACGGTGAGTGTCGCTCCTGCTCCAGTGAGGGTGACGTCTGTCTTCATCACTGCGCCGTTCGCGACGGAGAGGTGGGTGATCTCGGTGGGGGCTGTCGCGCCACCTGTGATGCCGCCTGTGACATCGAGGCTACCGCCTGTGAGGCTCAGGGTCTTCAGGCTACCTAGTACGAGTGTGCCTGATACCGTGTTCACACCACCTGCGATGGTAAGAGCATTGTTCGTCACGAGGTTACCATCGAAGTTTACGCCATTGAGGATGAGGCTATCGGTGGTCAGGGTGTTCGTGGCACCGATGCTGACACTTCCTGCGAGGGTGGTTGTACCAAGGACGGTGAGATTGGTGTTAAGGCTGGCGTTGTTCAGGTTTGCGCTGAGGATATTACCTGTGACCGCGCCTGTAATGGTGGCTATGTTATCCATGGTTGACATGACGAGATTACCATTCATATCCACTGTACCAGTGAGTGTCGCGCCATTCTGGATGAGGACATCGTGTGCGCCAGTGAGGTTCGCTGTGAGTCTGCCTGTGGACTGTAAGATGAAGTTACCAGCGAGCTGTATGTCTGCCTTGTTCACGGTGAGACTAGCTCCGCTTCCGATGGTGATATTATTGGCAGCGAGGCTGTCAGCTTCGACTTTAGCGTTTGTATCGAGTGTCAGCACATCAGCGACAATCCTATTGCCCACCTCCAGTTTAGAGCCGTCAGAGACAAGAACGGTGTCAGCCCTGAGGTCAGTACCAATATCGACTAGTGTGCCAGTTCCTTTTACGTCAAACAGGAAGTCAACTATCGCGTTGCTGCCTACAGTGAGTGTACCTGCGGTGACGTATGCGTTTGAGGCAGCAAGGAAGCCGTCTATCGTCGTATCAGCTGCTGAGTTAAGGTTACCCATAAGCTCTGCATAGCTGCTCACATGGAGTGCAGCAGTCGTGATGTTCGCGTCTGCTGCGTTGAGGCTCCCGCCGATGTGCGAGATTCCCGTACCCGACGTGGTGAGGTCGTCCGTGAGTGTGACATTATTCGTGACAGATGATCCACCGACCATTTCGAGCATCGCGCCATTGTAATTGCTAAGACTGCCTGTTGCGCCAAGGGTGAGAGTAGAGCCCTTGCCACCCGTGATCGCGTTCGTTGTCACAGCGGAGTTGATGGCCACAGCTGCATCTGCGGCGATCGCTAATGTACCTGCACCTGAGACGGCTTCTAACAGCGTGCCATCGGTGAGGGTGAGGGTGTGACCTGCCAGCACGGAGTTTGTAGCTGCGTCGATGTAAGCGGCATTAGAGCTTACCGCACCACCGATCGCTAATGTACCTGCCCCTGTGACGAGGCTCGTTAATGTACCGCCTGTGAGAGTGAGTGTTTCACCAGTTTTAAGGTTATAGGTTTTGTCTATGAGTGATGCGTCTGATGAGGCAGAACCGGAGAATGTTACTGTGCCTGTAAGACTTGTCGTGAATGAGGATAGAGCCTGCGTGAGATTTCGCCCTGTCAGGTCTATGTTTATTGTCCCTCCATTTGTCAACGTGAAGGTGCTGTTTTCGATAACGCCTAGTCTAGCGTCAACTGTGGCTCCGTCTAAGATATTAAGAATTACATTTTCCAGCTGAGCCTCGGTGCTGCTCACCGCGAGGGTGGAAGCATCGGCGAGAGCAAGGGTTGTTCCCGAGAAGCTACCGAGGACGAGTGTGCCTGCGTGCACATTGATGGTCTGATTAGATACGAGGCTGTTAAATTCGACGCTGGAGAAGTCTAAGTTGGACGTGTTACTGATCGGATCGTTGCCGCCGTCGAGTCCGTTGTTAATATTGAGGACTTGAAGATCTGTTTTTCCACTTATACCAGTTATAGAATCATTTACAGTAATACGATGAGTACCATAACTGTTGAGATTAATGGAGGCAACCTTATTATTATCTGAATTATTCGCGATGGCGTTAAATTCCATGGTGCTGGATGTATTCGCACGATTGCCTACGAAATTGACATCACCCGACATGGCGAGTAGGCCAATTTTACCTGCAAAGTTGAGGATAGCTCCACCTCCTTCTCCTGCTGAGTTTGCGAAAAAGTTGCCAGTGATTGCGTCAATCGTTAACTCGTTATAGATAGCCCCCGCAGTATCTCTAGCCGTGTTTCCTATTAGGTCTCCAGTTAGACTCATTATCCATCGCTCATTGTAGATGGCTCCCCCGTCCGCCGCTTTGTTATTGAAAAAATCAGCCGTGATAATCTCTAACGCTGCTGAGTTATAAATAGCTCCTCCACGATAGCCTGCTGTGTTATTGATGAAGTCTCCGTTTAGGATTTCTATGCGACCATTGTCACTGCAACCAATAGCCCCTCCGTACAATGCCCTGTTTCCAATGAAGTCTCCTGTGAGGGTTTTAATGTTAGAAGCTGTAACATTATAAATAGCTCCGCCGGTTCCACTAGCAGCGTTTCCTATAAAATTGCCTGTGAGGGTGGTTATAGTAGCATAATGGTTATAAAACGCCCCGCCGTTACTTGATTGGGTAGCCAAGTTTCCGATAAAGTCCGCGACAATGCTAGTTATGTTAACGCCGCTATTTTCTATTCCAGCACCTTTACCATATTGTGGTACAGAGTTGGAAACGAAGCTTCCTGTTATATTCGTTATGGGAGAGACTGTCGTGTCATCCTGCGATATGCGAGTAGTTCTGCTCGTTTTAGCCGTGAGATAGGCTGGTCCTGTGCCTGTTGTCGTGAATTCGCGAGCTGCATTGTCCCAGTAGAATGTGTGCGTGGCCGTACCATCTGATTCCCCTTGAGTGGCAAAATTCAGAGTATAATTGAGGCTCGTATAAGTACCTGAGCTTGTATCATAGAGGTACTTCACGATGGTGATTTTGTCGCTCGGTATCGCGCCTGAGATCTTGCTGAGAGTGTAGGATGAATCTGATCCTAGCTGGGGGGGTATTAATTCAGTCTCGGTCGTGGCTACGCCCGCTGCGGTGGCGTTGTACTGGAGTGCGGAGACGGCGGTGATGGCTGCCAGCAGGCAAGCCCTTAGCCTTGCAGGAATATGAAGTTTCATATGTGTGTATGTGTGTATGTATAGATAAATAAGTGGTAGGTACTATCACTTTTTTGTCATTATAGCGTTCTAAGAGTGCTTGGCAAGCAAGAAAGCTGTTTTTCTATCTAACAGAAATCACTGTTTGTGTTTATCTAACGAAGTTTTGTGTGTGTCTCTTGTATGCTTCGTTGGCTTAATGGCACGGGCGGCGACTGAGCCACGGCTCTTCAGTGTGGTGGCTTTTCTCCCCACGCCCCTAGGCAAGACACCGCCCTTGCTAGGGGGCAGTGACGCTTAACAATTCTTTTAACGCTGACGCGCGGGGCTACGGTTATTTATACGCCTTCGTAGTCGGCGATGAGCTCGATGAAGGCGGCAAGGTGGTTTTCTCTGATCCACGGTCCTATGCCTTTCAGCTCAGCCGCGCCTTCTACGGTGACTGGTTTCAATCGAGCGAGTGCTTGCAGGGTTTTCGTGTTCATCACGCGGTATACGGGTAGGTTGTACTCGTCCGCGATGTTCTGGCGTAGCTCCGTCAGGTGCTCATAGAGTTCCTTATCCATGCGCATGGCCATGGCTTTGTCGAAGATTTCTTGCGCTCTCAGAGCTTTCCCTGTTTTAATGCGCGGTGGACGCTCGCCTTTCAGCCAGTTCATGTCGAGTTTTGCCGCTGTGTTCCCCAGCATGACGGCTTGCCCGCTCGCGCTGAGGGTGACGAGTGGCATGTCGCCTCCTGTGCTGATGATATAGCCCGCGTCCATCATGGCGCGGAATAGGGCCTTAATCTGTGGGTCGGTGAGGTATTCTAGGATGCCATAGGTGCTCAGTCCTGTGAGTCCCGCGTGCATGTTTGCCTTCTTCGAGCCGCGTAGCATGTCCATGATTTTGCTGCGTCCATAGATGGCTTGCCAGTTCCCGTCTGCATCGCGGCGTGACGCGCGCGCGACTCCTGCGAGTGCTTTGCGTATGGTGTCGACGTGCTCGCCTGTGACTTCTTCACGTTTTCCTCCCGATGTGCCACTACAGCGGTCGCAGTGCCCACAGCTGCTGCTGTTTGCTTCGCCGAAGTAGTCGAGTATCCACTTGTGACGGCATTCCTGCGAGTAGGCGAAGCGTGTGATGGATTCTATCTTCAGATGGTCACGACGCGATTTCTCCGTGAGGCGTTCTTCGTCTATGGGGAGCATGGCAGCTCCGAGGTTCGGGTTCACGACGCGAGTGCCGCGCAGGAGTCTACCGGGGATGTCGTAGCGCGCGATGGCGTCGCAGTGGTTCAGGATGGAGAGGGCTGAGGCTACTGCCATCGGATTCGCATCTGAGCCCATCTGGTTGCTCATTTCATCGACGGTCATTTCCAGCTGGTGCGTGTCAGGGTCGGCTTGGCTGCGGATGAAGTTGTAGAGCGAGCGTATGAGCTGAGGGGAGGGGTTGCTCCCTTCAAAGAAGAATTCCTGCGTGCGTAGGTCCGCGTGGTTGAAGAGTAGTTCGCAGGCTGATTGTTTTCCGTCTCGTCCAGCGCGACCTGCTTCTTGGTAGTAGGCTTCGACGCTTCCAGGGATTTCAAAGTGGGCGACGAAGCGTACGTCCGCGCGGTCGATGCCCATGCCAAAGGCGTTTGTCGCGACGACGATGTCGGCACGTCCTGAGATGAAGGCTTCTTGGGAGTACTCTCGCTCATCGTCTGTCATGCCGGCATGGTAGGCGACGATGTTCGGGACTTCCTTGCGCAGCTGCTCGAAGACGAGCATGACGTTCTTGCGCGTGGAGCAGTAGATGATGCCGGTGCGCCATTGTTTCGCGAGTTCTGCTAGACGGTCGAATTTTGTCTGCCGCTTGTCGCAGTGGCGTATGGCGAAGTCGAGGTTGTCTCGCCCGAATCCGCTGATGACGACGGCGGGCTCTGCGAGCTGGAGTGTGCTGAGTACGTCCTGTCTGACTTGCTCGGTCGCGGTGGCGGTGAGGGCTATGGTCTGCGGGTAGTCGAGCTGCTCTCTCACGCGCCCAAGACGCAGGTAGTCGGGGCGGAAGTCGTGCCCCCACTGGCTGAGACAGTGGGCTTCGTCGATGGCGAGTAGGGAGATGTTCTGCTCACGCAGTGTCTGCATGAAGTGCTCCTGCCCGAAGCGTTCGGGGGCGACGTAGAGTATCTTCAGCTCTTGCCTGTAGAAGCTCTGGGTGACCTGTCTGTACTCGTCGCTAGAGAGTCCCGAGTGGATGGCGGCAGCGGGGATGTGCCTCGCTTGCAGCGCGTCGACCTGATCTTTCATCAGGGCGATGAGGGGGCTCACGACGATGACGATGCCGTCGCGGCAGAGGGCTGGGAGCTGGTAGCACAGGGACTTACCACCGCCTGTGGGCATGATGGCGAGTGTGTCGCGTCCTTCCATGACGGCATGGACGACTTCGTCCTGTCCCGAGCGTAGCTGGTCGAAGCCGAAGTTTTCCTTCAGGATGGCTAGTACCCGCTCTTTGTCGTATCCCTGCGTCATAGAGCTCTATCTTAGCAGATGCAGGCGTGCGCTGCAAGTCTGGAGAGTTAGATCAACTTTTCCTGTCTCCATCGAGGATGATGGTTTGCTGTGCTTCGGGGATGAAGATGCGCGTCTGGGGGAGCTGCTCACTGAGGCTTTCTTTCATGGATTCCAGCGCGTCGGGGTCGCCGTGTACGAGGACAATGCTCTCGGGGCTCAGCTTAGTCGCGTAGTCGATGAGGGCCTGTCGTGTCGCGTGTCCCGAGAAGTCGAACTGCTCGGTGCGGCAGAGGAGGGGGTAGGTCTGCTTGCTCTTCGCGCGTGTGGCGACACCTTCGCCGTACTGGGCTGCTTTCACCGCACCTGCTGGGGTCTCAGGGTCGCTGTAGCCGACGAAGAGGATAGCGTCGTTCTTACGTGGCAGTACCTGCTCGGCGAGCTTGTGCGAGATGGTGTGCTCGCTCATCATGCCGCTGGACACGAGGTAGATGTTCCCAGGCGAGGCGCTGATTGTTCCTTTTCCCTTGCGTGGGAAGGATTGTGTCTTGATGGATTCGCGCAGGCGGTAACCGGGGAGCTGGCGTGGGGTGCTGTCGCTGAGCTTGTCGTAGATGAGGGTGAGCTTCGTGCTGAGTCCTCCGAAGTAGATGGGGACATCGGGGATGAGTCCTTTCTCGCGGAATTGGTTGATCTCGTAGAGGAGCTCTTGGCTCTTGCCGAGCGCGAAGACGGGGATGAGGACAGCTCCGTTATCTTCCAGAGTCTCGCGTATGGCTGTAGCGAGCCGTGCGAGTTCCTTGTCGCGGCGGTAGTCGGGGGAGCGGTGCGTGTTCCCATGGGTGCATTCCATCACGAGGATGTCCACGCCTGATTCTGGGAAGTCTGCTCCCTTGATGAGACTCTGAGAGTCGAACTGCACGTCACCTGTGTAGAGGAGGGTCTTGCCATCCTCGCCTTCGAGCATGACGCCGCATGAGCCGAGGATGTGTCCTGCATCATGCAGGGTGGCGAGCATGGAGTTATCATAGCCGACGCGGAAGGATTGGTCGTAGGGGTGTGCTGTCCAGTGGCGTGTCGCGTGATCCAGCTCGCTGTGTGTGTAGAAGGGGTAGGCGGTGATGCCTTCCTGCGTGCGCTTCGCTGTCATGACGTTGACCGAGTTATGCAGCATCGCGTCTGTGATGACGGAGGTGGCTGGGGTCATGTAGACTTCCATTTCTGGGTACTTCGCCTGCACGACGGGCAGTGTGCCGATGTGGTCGAGATGCGAGTGCGTCACAAAGATGGCGTCAGGGCTGTCTTCACCGATGAGATCGTAATTCGGTATGGCATCTAGGCCTTCTTTCTTCGGGTGCATCCCTGCATCGAGGACGATGCTGGATCTTCCCCAGCGAAGTAGATATGAGTTCGATCCTATGTCCGTGCTTTCGGATAGATTGGTAAAGCTGATCATGTGCCATGGAGTGTGCCTCAAGACGGTGCTTTTGTCAATGCGTATTTGTTTTATTAGTTAGATTTCTTTACTACATATTTTGTCATATCGCTCTTGGAAAAATGTCTGACAAGATTTGAGTGAGCTGTTAGGCTGTGTTCTTGTATTTCTTTTCCCTTTTTCCTTAAAATAAGGCTGTAAGGTGCGTTATTAATTTTTAATATACAAAAATAATCTTTTGGTAGTAATAAAAATAACTGTCCTAATGGTGAAAAAATGTGTTTTTTTTTGAACGAAATGTGATAGGATTGCGTCTACCATATATCGCCCAATCGTTTTGTTATAGCAATCTCAAAAAGAATGAAGAGTCAGGTATGAATGAAGAAGAATTAAAGAACTTGCTAGCAAGCTTGTATAAGGAGCCGGCTAAGGATGAGCATTTCGAAGAACGATTTTTATCGAACTTCCATGAACGAGTAGTCCAGAGTGCGGTATCTCCACCTGCTAGCCGTCGCATATGGGATGATGTCTGCCACTTCTTCAGTAATATGACCATGCCGAAGCTAGCTATCAGCAGCGCGGCCGTGTTGACGCTTTTCGCAGGTTTCTTTAGCCTGAGTATGTTCTCTACAGGTGGCGCAGGATCTGCTATAGCTAGTAAGAATCCTAATCTGAATACCCTCCGCGCTTCATTGAACGAAGTATTAGGTTCTGACCCTTCTCGCACTGGGCATTACACCCAGAATCAGACTGCGAAAATCCCAGAACATTTTGAAATTCGCTGCGCTCCGAAGAGACAGCGTCATGCGAACTACACAGGTAGTAACGTATTTTCCCATGAACACCGTCCAGTCATCGTCGATGGAGTGACCGTGTATGTCGAGCAAGGTAGTGCCGACACGACCCTCAACATCAAGTTGGTTGAGACCCCATAGAAGTTTTTTTTCATATAGTTTGTTAAAATGTGTTAGCTGATAGCGTGGCTTTATGCCACGCTATCATTGTGTAGAGGGTGGGGAGACTGCATGAGGAACTGAAAGATTGACATTCTGTTTCAATATGCTAGAGTGGACGCTTGATCATGACGATACCTACTAAATATTCAGCAATGGCGAGCCGCTTGACTTGCTCCCTCCTCTCTGTCCTCACTGTAGGACTCCATGCCAGCGTGCACGCTGCGGATGAAGCCCGCTACTCCACTGCTGGATTCTATGCCCAAGAAGGCACAGGTCGCGATGTGATGAGCATGAACCCAGCATGGAGATTGAAGCTCGACCCGAAGAATAAACTCGGTGATAGCACCGCAGAGCTGAACTACGACGATGCAGACTGGGCTGTGGTGAATCTCCCCGATGGACTGCAAGCACTCCCTGTCGAAGCCTCCGGCTGCGTGAACTACCAAGGCAGTGCATGGTATAGAAAGCACTTTAGCCCGACAGAAGCCCAGCTCGAAAAGCGTCTCGTGCTCTACTTCGAAGCCATCATGGGCAAGTCGAAGATCTGGGTGAATGGGAAGCTCGTGAAGGAACACTTCGGCGGCTACCTGCCCATAGCTGTGGATATCGCCCCTTACCTGAAGGCTGGCACGGATAATATCATCACCGTCTGGTGTGATAATGCCGATGACCCGAACTACGCACCCGGTAAGCCACAAGAATCTCTCGACTTCTGCTACTTCGGTGGCATCTACCGCGACTGCTGGCTCATCAGTACCGATAAGGACACCTACATCACGGATGAAAACATGGCAAGCAAGGTCGCAGGCGGAGGCTGCTTCATCACCTACCCACTCGTCAGTGAAGCTGAGTCACACATCTCTGTAAAGACAGACCTACACGGCAAGGGCCGCATCAGCTACGAACTCCTCGATGCGGGCAATAAGGTCGTCGCGAAGGCAGAAGGCGCGGAAGCGACGCTGAAGCTGAAGGACGCGCAGCTCTGGTCACCACGTCATCCTTATCTCTACAAGCTCCAAGTCCGCGTCCATGATGACAAGGGGGAACTCGTCGATGGCTATATGAAGAAGCTCGGCATCCGCAGTATCGACTTCTGCCATGACAAGGGGCTCATCCTGAATGGCAAGCCCTACAAGGATAAAGTCATCGGTGCGAACCGCCACCAAGACTTCGCCCTCATCGGCAATGCCCTGAGTAATAATCTCCACTGGCGCGATGCTATGAAGCTGAAGGCTGCTGGCCTCGAGCTCGTGCGCAATGCCCACTACCCGCAAGACCCCGCCTTCATGGATGCCTGTGACGAGCTCGGTCTCTTCGTCATCGTGAATACCCCCGGTTGGCAGTTCTGGAACAACGCTCCGCATTTTGCCCAGCGCGTCTATGCCGACATCGCCGAGATGGTGCGCCGCGATCGCAACCGCCCCTCCGCCTTCCTCTGGGAGCCTATCCTGAATGAAACGCATTATCCTGCGGACTTCGCTAAGAAGGTGAGCGACATCGTGAAGTCCGAGCTCCCCGGTTCATGGACAGCGACCGACCTCATCGCGCGTGGACATGAGCACTTTGACGTCATCTTCACCCACCCTGATAATGGAGGGAAAGACGGCATACGTAAGGATCACGTCAAGGATAACAAGGTGTACTTCACGCGCGAATTTGGGGACAACGTCGATAGCTGGTTCTCGCATAACTCCCCCTCACGTGTCGCGAGGCAGTGGGGCGAGATGCCCCAGCTCATTCAGGCCTTCCACTACACGAAGCCTGGCTATCCTGTGACCTCCATTGATGTCCTGAAGAAGGCCGCACCCTACCACTTCGGCGGATCGCTCTGGCATAGCTTCGATCACCAGCGAGGCTACCACCCAGATCCATTCTACGGTGGTATCATGGACGCCTTCCGTCTGCCGAAGACCTCCTTCTATATGTTCCAAGGTCAGGCCGATCACCTGAAGCCCATGGTGTACATCGCACACCAGATGACCCCTTTCTCACCGAAGGATGTCACAGTCATCAGTAATGCCCCCCGCGTGCGCCTTACGAGCTTCGTAGACGGCAAGCCACGTGAGATGGAGAAGAAGGACACGCGCTGGTTCACCTTCGAGCAGGCATTCGACTTCCAAGTAGCGAAGGCACTGACACGCGAAGGCTCGAAGACTCATCAGGTCAGCATCATGGCCGAAGCTCTCAATGACAAGGGCGAAGTCGTCGCTACGCATAAGGTATCCATGCCTCAGCGACCAGCTCGTCTCCAGCTCCTCGTCGATGATCAAGGTATCGCTACGGAAGCAAATGGCGGTGATCAGGTCGTCGTCATCGCGCAGATCGTCGATAGCTTCGGAGTCGTGCGCCGTCTGAACAATGGACAGGTGCAGTTCGATATAGAAGGTGATGCTAGCCTCTTTGGCAGCACGGAAGCGGGCTTGAAGCCCATCCCTCTACTCTGGGGAGACGCACCCGTCATCGTGCAGGCAGGCCTCCAGCCCAGTACAGTTACGGTGAAGGCACGCATGCAGCACGAGGGCGTACACGTCCCCCTGCGCGGCGAGGTTCAGATACAGATCCATCCTAGCAAGCAGGAGCTTCTCTACGATAAGAAGGAAGCCAAGGCGCAGCCCTCTGCCACCTCCAACGACGATGCTCCAGCCACTGTCAGTGATGCCGAGCGCGAAAAAGCGCAGCAAAGCCTCAAGGAAGTGGGAGAAGACCAAGAAACCTTTTCCAAGAGTAATCAACTACCTTAATTCAACCTTGCCAGCATCATGTGCATAAGATCGTGTATTAGGTCAGTGAATGCAGATAAATCTCGGATAGAATAAAGTAAAACAGCTTGTTATAGCACACAGCAATGACCGCGTATCAGATGAGCGATACGCGGTCTTTTCTGTGTGATTTATAGGCGACTGTATATGAAAATGAAAACCGCGCGAAATGGAATGAAAGCGACTGGATAATGAATCATGGTGAACTCTAGCTTTAGCATCAAGACTGCCAAGAGGACTTTTGCGATCGTTGCAGAAGCTGTGCTGCTTCGCTCATTGCCGAGATTAGCATTCCGATCGGATGACCTAAACGAGCATGTTGTCAGGAATGCGGGATTGTTTGATAGAATCGATGATAGTTCAGAGGGTAAACATGTATGTAAGAAAAAGCCCTAGTATCTCAGATGAGATACTAGGGCTTGAAAGATTATCTATCTTGATGCCTTAAGCTTAGCTCTGCTTGCGGCGGCGGCGCGCCATGAGACCAGCTAGGGCTAGCAAGCTTAGTGTTGCAGTGGAAGGCTCAGGAAGAGGTGTTGTGTCATCTACAATAGTGACGCGTAAGCCACCATCCTCAAGCTGCACGATTTGATAGTATTCAGCATCGAGTTCTACTAGATCGCCATAAACACTATAGGTGAAGACGTTAATCTCGAAGTCCCAGTTAAGCGTGATGTCGCCATTGCCATCGCTGACGATAAGGTCGTAGTAGTCGCCTAGGGCGAGACTGTCTACATTCAGGTCAATGACATCAAACTCAAGTGTGGAGCTGCTGTTCATGACGATGTGGTGACCAGCATTTTCTGGTGTACCATTGATTTCCGCCATATCTGCAGCGTGGAAGGTGAGGTGGTTAATATCAACTGTCGTCGCTTCTTCGATCTGAAGGAGATGGTCAACAGAGAGCTCATGTGCGTACACATGGTTGTTAGCAGCTATCGTGGTATCAGCCAGAATGATAAGCTCACCTGTATTTTTCCCTGCTTCGTTCACACTGGCTACAAGCCTTCCGCTGCTTTCACCTGTGTTCGCGGTGAGTTCCAGCTTACCGTCGAGCGTAATCGTATCCACTTGGTCTAGGTAGTCAGCCTTCGAGTTAAGGATACCATTCTCCTTAATGACGATATGAGATTCTTCACCAGTGAGGATGTTAGGCGTAAATCCACCGAAGGTCTTTGTGCCGTCCGCATGTGTGTATTCTCCTAGCATAACACCACCGTTTTCAATCGTGAAAAGCGGGGTCGCCACATTGTCGTTTATCATCACATCATAGCGCTCACTACCGTGCGCATCTACTACGAGGTTTGATTCTCCCTGACAGCCTATACTGTCATTGATTGTGATCGTCGAGTCATTTTGCGTTTCGAGAGTGATGACGGAGTCGATGGCGTATATGGCATTGTACTGCTTGATCGTGTTATCGCCCGCAGACCATGTGTTGGTCTTTTCATCCCAGTTCGCACCATAGATGAGCTGATTGCCAGTAAACTCTACGTCTTGATCGACCGCTTTGAATATCACATCATTCGAGTCTTCGATGAAGAAAGCTCCGCCGAGTGCTTGACCTGGAGTCAACGCTCCAGTACCAGCTATGTTGTTTTTAAAGCTGGCATCGGTAAAGACGATTTCAGCATCTCCAGTTTGATTTTTGAGCAAGAATGCGCCACCATGTGCTTCAGAGTTTGCGGAGAAAGCGACGTTGCCTTCGAAGCTGCCGTGGAAGCCACCATTAACCTCAGTGCCGTCGAAGGAGATAGCACCACCACCAGCTGCACCGTCTGTCGAGTGGGCGATGTTCCCTATGAAGTTTCCATAGATGGCATCAGTCGTGCCCTGCCATGCGCGTATAGCACCACCTTGTGCGCCACCCGTCGTGCCGCCAGGCTGTACAGATCCTTCAGCTATATTGCCGATGAAGTTACCATGGATAGCTCCGATATCGCCAAACTGACCTAAGTATATAGCACCACCGAATGCTGCTTTATTTTCGGTAAAATTCCCATAGAGGTTACCCACGTAGCAGGTGTCATTCGAGACAGGGTAGCCTTCGATATCCGCATCGAACTTCCCTACGAAAATCGCACCACCGCGTGCATAAGCCTTACCTGAGTCTTCAGGGTTTACTCGTGCCTCGTTTCCGACGAAGTCTGCTCGTAGGCTGGATATATCGCCACCACCAGTGACGAAGATGGCACCGCCAGAAGCGTGACCGCTCGTGGCTTCTATGATGTTATTCGTGAAGGTGACGACGTTCTGAAGACCGTTGAAGTTGATATCGCCTCCGTTGTAGAGACCTATCGCACCACCAGCTATATGAGTACCTGTGGCGTAGAAGTTTTGAAAGTGTTTGATGCCTTCGAGGCTGATTGACACATTGTGCGTTCCAGGGTTAGGGTATAGCACGATGAAACCACGCTGCGCACCCATGCCATCAAGAGCGGATTCTTCTATGCTGCCGTCATCCTTCACGACATCATAGCCTTGGATGTGGACTACTTCATCTTGGTCTATGTGTGTCTCGTCAAACACCATCCCTGCGGTATCCTCTGGGGTAATTTCCACTCTACCATGTACTTCATAATAGAGGTCGATAGCGCGAGCGTTGGGGATGTCCGTTGGGATGGGCATTAGATCGAAGGCTTTTACTTCTCCTATCGGGATGCTCGCTAAAAAGGTGATTAAAAATAAATTGGTTTTCATGGGATTATAATATAGAGTGTTGATCTGAGACGCTAGTCACCTCAAGAGGAACGCTGCATTTCAAGGCTTTGCTCTGTTGGGTTGAGTTAGCCTTCACGAGTATTTTATACAATTATACTGTGATGTCAAGTGTAAAATCAAAAAAAATAAATTCTGAGTTGTGTATGTGTAAAAAAAGCCCTAGCAGCTCAGACGAGTAGCTAGGGCTTGTGAGGTTTTCTCTCTTTCTCTGTAGTTTAGCTGTGCTTGCGTCGGCGACGCGCCATGAGTCCAGCTAGGGCTAGTAAGCTAAGAGTAGCCGTAGAAGGCTCGGGGAGGGGGACGATGTCTTCTTTAATAGTAACGCGAAGACCTCCATCTGCAAGCTTCACAACGTCGTAGTAGTTCGTATCGAGCTCTGCGTATTCGTTCAAAAGGCTGATAGTAAAGACGTTTATCTCAAAGTCCCAATCCAGAGTGATATCACCCTGACCGTCACTGACAATGAGGTCGTAGTAGTCGCCTATCTCCAGTTTGTCTACATACAGGTCAACCACATCGTACTCTAGTGTCGCGCTGTTGTTCATGACGATTTGGTGACCAGCGTTTTCTTCTGAGCCATTGATTTCTGCCATATCTGCCGCATGGAATGTCAGGTGGTTAATATCCACGGAAGCATCTTTCTCAATCTGAAGGAGGTGGTCAACGGAGAGCTCATGGGCGTACACCGTATTGCTAGCCGCTATGGTGGTGTCAGCTAGGATGATAAGTTCACCTGTGTTTTTCCCTAGTTCGTTCACGCTGGCTACAAGCCTGCCGCTGCTTTCCCCTGTGTTCGCCGTGAGTTCTAGCTTACCGTCCAGCATGATAGTATTCACTTGGTCTAGGTAGTCAGCCTTCGAATTGAGGATGCCGTTTTCTTTAATGACGATATGCGATTCTTCACCAGTGAGGGTGTTCGGTGTGAAGCCACCAAAGGTGCGGATGCCGTCTTCATGTGTGTACTCACCCAGCATGACGCCACCGTTCTCGATGGTGAATAGTGGGGTAGCCACATTGTCGTTTATCATCACGTCATAGCGCTCGCTACCGTGAGCATCTACGACGAGGTTCGATTCCCCCTGACAGCCTATACTGTCATTGATTGTGATCGTGGAGCTGTTCTGTGTTTCGAGGGTGATGACCGAGTCAATGGCGTAGAGTGAATTGTATTGAGTTGCTATGCCTGATTCTAGGTCTAATTTGTTGTTATCCTCATCCCAGCTAGCACCGTAGATAAGGCGATTGCCGGTAAACTCCACGTTCGCATCAATGGCTTGGAATCTCACGTCACTGGAGTCTTCGATGTAGAAGGCTCCACCGAGTGCCTGACCTGGTACGAACTCGCCAGTCGCGGCAACGTTGTTTTTAAAGCTGGCATCTGTGAAGATGATCTCAGCATCGCCAGACTGATTCTTAAGCACGAATGCCCCGCCTTGCGCTGTGGAGTTTGCAGAGAAGGCGACGTTGCCTTCGAAGCTCCCATGGAAACCACCATTTACCTCTGTGCCGTCGAAGGATATAGCACCACCGCCTGCAGATCCATCTGTCGAGTGCGCTACGTTCCCTATAAAGTTACCGTAGATGGCATCGGTCGTCCCGAGCCATGCACGTATAGCACCACCTTGAGCACCTCCAGTCGTGCCACCAGGTTGTGCAGAACCCTCGGCTATATTGCCGATGAAGTTACCATGGATGGCTCCGATATCGCCGAACTCACCTAGGTAAATCGCGCCACCGAACGCTGCCTTATTTTCGGTGAAGTTTCCGTAGAGATTGCCTACGTAACAGGCTTCGGGAGAGACTGGGTAGCCTTCGACATCCGCATCAAACTTCCCTACGAAAATCGCACCACCACGAGCATAAGCTTGACCAGTGTCTGCTGTATTCACGCGTGCTTCATTCCCGATGAAGTCCGCTCTCAGGCTGGATACATCACCGCCACCTGTGACGAAGATGGCGCCACCCGATGCGTGACCGCTCGTGGCTTGGACGATATTGTTCGAGAATGTGACGACGTTCTGCAGTCCGTTAAAGTTGATATCTCCACCGTTGTAGAGACCTAGTGCGCCACCTGCGACATGATGACCCGAGGCGTAGAAGTTCTGAAAGTGTTTGATGCCTTCTAGGCTGATGGACACATGGTGTGTTCCTGGCGTCGGGTAGAGAACGATGAAGCCACGATTAGCCCCCATGCCGTCTAATGCTGATTCTTCTATAGAGCCGTCTCCGTGTACGATATCATGACCTTGAATATGGACGATCTCGTTATCATCGATGTGTGTCTCATCGAAGGTCATATGAGTCGATTCCTCAGCACTGATCTCTTCCTTACCATGAACTTCATAATAGAGGTCAATCGCACGCGCATTAGGTAGATCCGTGGGGACGGGCATTAATTCCAATGCGTAGGTTTGCCCAAGAGGGACGCTCGCTAAAAAGCTGATTAAAAACAAGTTGGTTTTCATGGTGGTTTGGGATGTGTGGTAGATATTTGTTGCTAACTTGTGCTATGTGAATAAAGTTATTCACATAATGCTGTATTGGTTAGCTCGTATTAGGAGGTTAAGAGCATTCTCGTACAGATCGCTTAGGATGTCAAGCGTATAATGAAAATAACTTTAGAAATTTTATGCCTTGCCTGTGAATAAGCTGTGATCATGTCAATTTTTCCCATAGATTTAGAAGGATAGTGCGAGAATTCGCAAGAAATGGGTTGCAAGCAGGGGGCACAATCTCCTAAAATAGCCACCCACTCCTATGATACTCCTATGATAGAAAACCAGCATTACCTCAGCATAGAAAAAGCCATCCTTTATCTGGCTACGCAGTACCACACCCAGCCCACGCTCGACGATGTGGCGGCGCACGTAGGGATGAGTAAGTTTCACTTTCAGCGTGTGTTCTCCGCATGGGTGGGAGTCTCACCGAAGCAGTTTGTCGATCAGCTCACCGTGCAGGCTCTGAAAGAAGAACTCTTAAAATGCTCCAGCATACTCGAAGCGAGCGAACGCGTCGGGCTCTCTTCCCAGTCTCGCGGCTACGATCTCATGGTGAAGATAGATGCCGTCACCCCCGGTGAGTATAAGCTACAGGGGCGTGATCTGGACATCAGTGTCGGGGTAGCCCCTACACCCTTCGGCGATGCGCTCATCGCCACCACAGCACGTGGGGTCTGCGCCTTCGAGTTCGTCGATGATCAGTGCGATAGCATCCTCCAGCAGCTGAAAGCAGACTGGCCGCATGCGAGATTCAGTCACGATGATGCGGTGGCGGCGCGCCTAAGCGAGCAGCTGTTCCAGCGGTCGGGTGGGGGAGAGCTCCGCGTTTTCTTAAAGGGCACACCCTTTCAGACGAAGGTATGGGAGGCTCTGCTCAGTCTCCCTATGGGTGCTATAGCCAGCTACTCCTCCCTCGCAGAGTCCATGGGGCTGAAGAGCTCCGTGCGCGCCGTGGCATCCGCCATCGCGAAGAACCCCATCGGCTACATCATCCCCTGTCATCGTGTGATACGTGGCACAGGGGCGATTAATAACTACCGCTGGCGCAGCGAGCGAAAGACTCTCATGCTCGGCTGGGAGCTCGCCCAGTAATGTCTCAGTACCCATCCTTATTATTATGACTACAGCCCACGCCACTATTGCCGTCATCTTCGAAGTCATCCCCACCGAGGCGGGAAAAGAACGCTATCTCCAGCTCGCCGCTGGGCTGCGAGAAGAAATCATGAAAGCCCCCGGTGTCATCAGCTTCGAGCGATTCAGCAGTCTGAGCAAGGAGGGAAAACTCCTCAGTCTGAGCTTCTGGGCAGACGGAGAATCCGTCGACCAGTGGCGTAATGTCATGGCTCACCGCATGGCGCAGCAGGCAGGCTTCTGCGAGCTATTCGAGGAATACACCATACGCGTCTGTCGTGTGATGCGGGAATACACCATGACAGAGCGCGCGGAAGCTCCCTCAGATTCTAACGCATTCTTACAGTCCTAAAATCCACATGAGCACAACCCATTATTTCCAGTACTCTGACACAGAGCTCGACTACCTCAAGAAGAAGGATAAGAAGCTTGCGCGCGCCATAGAGCGCATCGGTCACGTGCAGCGCGTGGTGAATCCCGACCTCTTCCAGTCGCTCATGCACAGTATCATCGGGCAGCAGATCTCCACGAAGGCGGTGCAGACCATCTGGTCGCGCCTGCTAGACATGCTCCCCGATCTCACGCCTGAGGCATTAGCCGCATGTTCCCTTGAGCAGATACAGGGGCTCGGCATGACCTTCACGAAGGCGCAGTACATGCTAGACATCGCGCGGCTCATCGTATCGAAGGAACTCGACCTAGAAGAACTCCCCACGCTGGATGATGAAGCCCTGTGCCAGCGACTCACGCAGCTCAATGGTATAGGTGTGTGGACAGCTGAGATGCTGATGATATTCTGCATGCAGCGTCCTAATATACTCAGCTACGGCGATCTCGCCATCCTGCGCGGACTGCGCATGCTCTACAGGCATAAGAAGATCACCAAGGCACTCTGGGCGAAGTACCACAAGAGATACTCGCCCTACGCCTCCACAGCGAGTATCTACCTCTGGGCTATAGCCGCAGGCGTGCTCGAGGATCTGTCAGACCCTGCGAGCACGAAGTAGTTTTAAATAGCTATTTTTTCGTACGCCAAGGGAAGAGTGGCAGCTTGCCAGCCTCGGAAACGACATTAGGCTCCATGTAAGTGCTGTAATTGTAGCGTATCTCTGCGCCTGATGAGGCGGGGCTAGGCAGAGTAAGCGCGATGCTATCGCCATCTACGCTGGCCGTGACTGGAACGAAGTCCGCCCCCTTACGAGCCGCGTAGGTGAAGCCCTGCGCCGCCTGTCCGCTCAGGGTGACCACAGGGGCACTGAGCTTGAGCGTCACCTTGCTCTTCTCCCACGTGGCACTCAGGATGCGTGGTGACACGCCTGCCGCCGCCTGTTCTTTCTTCTGATAGCTGTGGTAGAGGGCGAGCGCGCTGAGGCGTTCGCCGACGGGACGCTTGGGTGAGGGGTGTACATCGGCATTCGGCATCCCGAGATCAAGGGTGCAGATGAGCTCCACGCCATCGGTGTCATCCGTGACGCTCTGCTGCATCTCGCGGAACTGCGCCCAGTGGGCGCGCAGCGGGGTCGCGTCCTTGATACGTGGGAGCTGCACGACGTAGAAGGGCAGTTTCTCATTCTTGAAGGAGGTTCTCCAGCTGCCGATGAGTTGGCGCAGCAGCATGCTGTTACGCTTCATGTCCTTGATCTCTGCATTACTCTCGCCCTGATACCAGATCACGCCGCGTATGGGGAGGCGCAGCAGAGGGCGCAGCGCGTGTTCATAGAGGCTGGAGGGGCGGAAGGGGTGCTGGAGATCTTTCTTCCCCGCGGCGAGGAGGTGCTTTAGATTCAGCTTGCCTCGTCCTGCCATCCAGGGTGAGAACTCATCGGCAGGGGCAGACATCCACTTGTCACCACGAAGGGCGCGCAAGTGGCGGTTCTTATCAATGACCTCTTTCGGAAGCCACGATTCCATCCCCACACCGCCCACGGCATTACAGATGATGCCTACAGGTATCCCTAGCTCAGCCTGCAAGGCACGCCCGAAGTACGCTCCTGTCGCTGAGAAGTCGCGCGTGTTCTTAGGCGTGCAGTCCTGCCATGTGTAGCTGAAAAATCCCTTTGCCGCCGCCTTCTCATAGCCGTCCACACTGTAGCTTACGCCCCCTGTAGGGAGGCTGTTGTGCATCTTCATGAAGCGTAGCTCAGGAATGTTAAAGCTGGTGTAATCCTTACGCCCATCGGTGAAGCGGTTCATGGTGAACTCCATGTTTGACTGCCCACTGGCTAACCAGACATCACCGATGAGGATGTTTTTCAGCGTGACACTACCTTCCTTGTCGGTGGCGGTGAGGGTGGATGGGGTGGACTTCGCCGCGAGTGGGGAGAAGCTCACCGTCCATTCGCCCTTGCTGTTCGCCGTGACCTTTTTCTCCTCGCCCTGCCAGCTGATGCTCACAGGGCTCTTAGGCTTAGCTGTCCCCCAGATGGTGATGGGGGCATCGCGCTGCAAGACCATGCAGTCTTGAAAGGCTGGGTCAAACACAGGCGCGGCCTGCGCTCCTAAACTCAGAAGAAGGAAAAGCGATAGGTGCGTCTTTGTTTTCACGATAAAGGGATTCGAGTGTGTTGTTTTTTCTTAGGCTTTTTCATTCGCGTGGCGACGGCGACGCGCGAGGAGTCCTGCTAAGGCGAGGAGACTCAGTGTCGCGGTGCTAGGCTCTGGGATGTAGAGCACCGTGTTCCCCGAGGCGTTCGTGTAATAGCCCAGAGGATTGAGCAGTGATGATCGTGTGCCGTCTGTCAGGTTAATGCTGATATCATTATAGAAATCGCTACCTGCACCGAGCTTGACACCTAGGTCGAATGCGACTAACTCACCGGGGAGGGCGAGTGTGCCGAATAACTCATCATACTCCGCCGCTGTGAGCAGGAGTGTGAAGCTGAGGTCTTCTGCTGTTATCTCGCCGACAGGTATATTCGTCAGACTGTAGGTTAGGACATTGCTAAAGCTGCCCCCTTCAAGTGTCGTGAGATCTGATTCGCCCTTTGTCAGAGATCCGTCTGCTGTCGACGCTTCCCAATTCACATTCTTGAATCGCAGCTGAGACTGATTACTACGTGTGGAGTATGTCTTGCTTACATTCAGTTCACTCGTGGAGGATATCGTGATGTCTTGCAGGGTGAGGATGGAATCCGCAGAGCTGAAAATGATGTCAAGACTCTCACCCATTTCGAGTTTCGTGAGCGTTACTTGTGACGCATGAAGTGTGATACTATCAAAGCCTGAGATGCTTGTGTTTTGGAATGCGCCTTCAGCGGTCACGGTGTCAAAAATGAGCTGCTTGCTGCCTGTAGCCGCACCTCCCGTGATGCTGCCGGAGAACTTGTCAATGCCTTGCGCATTGCTTTTGTCCGTGATGTTGGAGAGCTTCACCGTTGCACTGCCCGTATGATTACCAGCTGTAGAGCCAGCCATGATGATTTGTGATTCACCACCTGTGAAATTGGCTGCTGTGCCAGAGATGGTGACTGATGAGCTCCCATCGAGCGTACCTGCAACATTGCCACCCACGATATGAGAGCTAAAGCTGCCACCTTCTATATCAATGCGAGCATCACCACTGATCGTGCTACCTGCGCTGCCACCGATGACGCGTGCATTGAAGTTACCACCTGTAATAGCGAGTGCTGTGCGAGCTTCGCCAGCGGCTAAGCTAGAGCTACCTATAGTACCAGTAAAGCCACCACCCATCACATCGCCATTGAACTGCCCGCCATTCAGGTAAAGCTTCACCTGACCAGCTATGGAGGTATTGCCCGTATGAGCTCCGCCCAAGACGCGGTAGTTGAATGTGCCAGCGTTGAATACCATGGTCATGTCTCCATCTATGCTGGAATTATATGTCGCCATGACAGATACTTGTTTACCCTCAGTTGAGGTAAAGCTATTCAGAGTCAGACTTTCTGATGAAAACTCAAGATAGGCATTCCCCGAGATGCTGGTCGCATTCACTGCGGCGAACACACTTACATTCTTATTACTGGCAGTGCCTGCTGCATTCTCGGTGAATCTCAGGTAGCCGTCCCCAGTGAGTGTTCCCGTGGTCTGGATCGCATACCATCCTCCGCCAGAGCGAGTGATTTCACCATCTGTTACATCCACCCAGATATTGCCCGTGTAGTTGCCTACATTGCCGATAGCACCGAGAACATCGTCTGAGCTGACCCCTGTGAGCTTGATACTAGCATCGCCAGATGTGATGCCTGCTCGTAGGCGTAGGTTATCACTAGCACTCCCAGAAGATACGACGCTCTGCGCGCTGAGACCTGTAGCCCAGTCATCTGGTGCGATCTCACCAGGCTGAAGGGGTCGCTCTACATAAGGAGCTGCGATGTAGCCATCTCTATCACTCGTAAGGCTGCTGGTGGGGGCATAGGACTGATTCCCATCAAAGGCCAGATTATTGAGCATGATGCTGTCACTACCATTGTAGCTCAAGCTAAAGCCATCGAGGGTACTGCTTGTCGAAGCGAGGCTTTCGCCGATGAGCTGGTCACCGAGCCAGACGTAGTAGCCAGCATCAAGATTATTACCCTGATCCCCCATGATGTAGCTGATGCGTATGTCTTCGATATTCGTGGACATATCCATGGAGTAGAGGACATCATTGCCCCACTTGATGTAGGCCTCACTGATGTGAAGCTGCCCACCCTGACTTCCATTATCGACACTGAGGGTGAAGAGATCTGTCGTATCCCAGCCACCTGCTGCACCATCGCCCAGAGCGAGGTTGAAGTCGATGGTGTAGCCCTGCGCGAGCGTATCAGCTGCGGCCCAGTTATAAGAAATCGTGCTGTTGCTCTCCATGACGAGTGCGCCCGCAGCGGCATCTGTGATGCCCAGAGTCGCCATGCCCCCAGTCTGAAGTGCTGCGACACTCATCTGAGGTGCGCCGCCTTCATAAAAGTTTACGCCCAGTTGCTCCGAGGCGCGACGCTGCTGTCCTGCGCTGCGTCCTGCTAATCCCATGCTCTTCGCTAAGTTCCCCGCGATGATGAGGTTTCCTTGCTCACTGGGGTGGAGCTTGTCACTACTGGTGTTCAGGGTGAAAGAATTGTGCGCTTTGAACTGACCTGAGGCTACATCGATAAATCCTTTATTAATGTCGATATAGTGGACATTACTCTGCGTGGCAGCCCAACTGGCGAGCTCCTGATTATACAGTGCGACACTCTCGCGCTGCTCGATAACATTCGCCGTAGCATGCTCTCCCCATGCAGGCACAGATGTGAGGTAAATGTTCGCGTCGGCATTGCTCAGCTTCATGCTAGCGATACTGTCTTGCACGCGCTGGAGGACGAAGCTGCGCAGCTCGGCGGCATCTGCGGGCTCGCCGCTGTTACCTGACGCTCCTGTAAAGCCGTTTTGGTAGTCATCATGACCGAAGTCAGAGAGCATGTCATTCGTCCCTATCATCATGACGAAGGTCTCGGGCGTATCCTCACCTGTGAAGGTGGGGCCCGTGTAGGCGCTGCCGCCCTGCTTGTTCGCGTCTTGGCCTAGCCAGTTCTTGATATTGCTTCCGCTGTAGCGTGTGCCTTGCTTCTCACCAGACACCTCCCATGCGCGACCACTGGAGTGAGCACTATGCACATTCTCAAAGCTGAGACCACCGTAGCTCGAGGGGGCGTTATCGCCTCCGAAGTTATCTGTGTGGATACCTGTTTCATCGTAGCTGATTCCGTTATCGGCGAGAATCTTGTGAAAGTCCCAGCGATACGAGCCCGTGCTAATGCCATGCGTGATAGAATCACCTATGAACATGGTATCGCCTAAATCTGTGCTAGTTTGAGCACTCAGATTGCTGACGGTAAGAAGGTAAGTTAATAACGGGAGGGGTAGGAATAATTTCATGATGTGATTGTATTATTGGTGCGAGAGGTGGTCTTATTTATTTAGTTTTTCGAGTATTTTCTTGATGTCTATTTCGGTGAAGCGAGTGACGATGCGCTGACCATTAAAGTCATATTCGCCCAACATGCCTACATTACCATTAGGGAGCTGCTGCAATACGCTGTAGTCAAATGTCTTGCTGTAAAGGATGTCTATTTCCTTCCAGGTCTTTCCGTCGTCCAGACTCGCGTAGAGCATCCCTTTGCCACGCTTTCTACCGGCGAATCGAGCGGTGGATGTCGTGGCTAAAAGCATGTCTACCTTGCCTTTTTTGTAACGGATAGTGCTGCCCATGCAGCCAGTGTCGACGAGGCTGGATTCGAACTTCAGCTCCGTCCATGTCGCGCCGCCATTCTTGCTATAGGCGAGGGCGCGGCACTTGCTGGACGTGCGCGTATTGAGCATCAGTGTGCCATCGCTGAGCTCTACCATCTGGACTTCATCGCCGAAATCCCTGCTAGGTGAGGTGACTTCCTTTCCTGTTTTCCACGTTATGCCATTATCGTCAGACCAGACCGCATAGACCTTGAAACTGCGGCTATTGCCTTCCCCTGTTTTCTCAATATTGCACATGGGCATGACGATGCGATTCTTGTACTTCGCTATTTTCATGCTCACACCGACACCTGGTCCCGGCATCGCCATGACGGTCTTCTCAGAGAGCTTGAATGATTTCGTGACATCCTTCGGCTTCGACCAGGTCTTCCCCTTGTCATCGCTGTAGATGACAAAGTTACGAGAAATCGTCTTTCCCTTATAGCCCGGTTCACACATTTTCACGCCTTCGTGGGGCATGTTGCGCGAGTGGAACTTGTGGGGGAACCACAAATAGGTCAGGATGATACGACCATTCTTTCCCTCTGCGACGACGGGGTTCATGGTGCAGTTTTTACCATCTTGGGTGATGACGCGCGTCTTAGACCATGTTTTCCCCTCATCGGAACTCATGCGCAGTACGATGTCGTTTTCCGCGTGGTCGCTGTTACGCCCTTCGCGTCCTTCTATGAAGGCGTAGAAGAGACCGTCTTTTGCGACAAGGAAGGCGGGGATACGATAGTTGTGGTAGCCGAAGCCTTCTGCTGGGGTCGAGAAGACAGGGACGCTGTCGATGATCATCGGGCTATGCCCTGCTGCGACTAAGTCGGTATGAGGTGTAGACTGCGCTGCGAGGCTGGTGCTGAGGGCTGCGCTGAGGAGGAGGCTTAGTATTGTGTTTTTCATCATCACGAGTGTCGAGTGTTTGAGATGTTTCTGGACAGCAAGACAGGGAAACATTAATTTACTACACTATCACACGCTTTTATGGTGTCAAGTATTTTTTAGAGTATAATTCAATCAGTATAATTCAATCAGAGAGATTTAGCTTGTGATGCGAGTCGTATTTGCTATACTGATACATTCTATTGGAAAACAGATATGAAACACGCACTCACACCACTCCTCTGCCTCGCTCTTACATGCAGCTGCGCGGCGATGGCTCAAGAAGAGATCAAACAGAAGGGGACGAGCCTGTCCGTTAATGACAAGGGTGTACTCACTCAAATGAAATTTGAACAGCAGACCCTGCCTTTCTCGTTGAATGAAAAAGCAACTGTCCCCTATAGGGCACTTGCGAAATTAGTCTGATCAGACTGATGATCTCGAAAATGAGCGAAACAGCACGCCTTTTGCCGCATTTTGGCGAGAATTTACAGCTTTTTGGGCTTACATAGCTCGCTATGCGCGCCCAAACGCCGTAAATTATCATCCAAACTGCATGCAAAATGCGAACCTGCTAATTTCGCAAAGTACCCTATAGGGCGCATCTATGATATGCTCATCTTTTAATACCTCCATTATTTGATTCACTTATGAAAATTCGACTCCCACACCGACTGCGTTCCGCTTTATTCATCGCGCTTTTTGCTGGTACGATACCGTCCTTCGCTGCTGATCCTAAATCATGTCATTCTCAGCAGCTCAAGGTGCTCACGTGGAATATCTGGCATGGTCATCATAGCAAGCCTGAGAACTTCGGCGAGGCTGGCTGCGTCGGCACTAGGGCTATTCTCAAAGAGAGCGGGGCTGATGTCATCCTGCTTCAAGAGACTTATGGCGCATCGGCGGCTATCGCTGAGGAGCTCGGCTATGACTACGTGAATATAGGGGGGGAGGGGAATAATCTAAGCATTTATAGCAAGTATGAAATCCTCGACAGTTTCTCGAATGATGCGATCTTAAACTCGTTCTGCATAGGTGGAGTGGAGCTGAAAGTCGGCGAGCAGAATGTGAAGGTCTATAACATATGGTTTAGCTCTGGTCCTGATATCAGTATGCCTTTTATCACAGCGGATAAGTCGAATGAGGAGCTGATCGTCTGGGATGCTCAGTATAGGGGGAATGATGTCGATAGGGCTCTTGTCATGACGAGAGCCGATATGAGGGATAGTGACCATATACCGCTCATCATGGGGGGGGATTATAATTCGCATTCTCACCTTGACTGGACTGAGGCGACGAAGGATATGTACCAGCATGAGGGGCGCGTCATTGACTGGTATGTGTCGAATGCCATGGCGGATCTCGGTTTCCTAGATTCCTACAGAGAGGTGCATGCTGATCCGAGCGCGAATCTAGGGGAGACGTGGACGAAGACGGAAGGCGATAATCTCGATCGCGAAGATCGCATCGATTATATTTACTATCAAGGAAAGAATATAAGGGCTAGCCGGAGCGTGGTCTTCGAAGGTAATAAGGGAGAAGAGCTTATGATGGGCGATAAATCGCTGCTCTTTGCTTCTGATCACCGACCTGTGATGACGACTTTCCAGCTGCATCCACGCCCGCTTTTCGATAAGGTTCATCTTACGAATGAAGACTTGCAGCTAGTCGAGGATGATAGCTTTGCGAATGGCGAGAGTCTCTCCGTTCAGGCGAAAGATGCAGCTCTCCATATAGGGAAAAGTGTCCGCGATATAGATTGCTTACAGCTCGGGGTGAGAGATGGTGAAAATCAACTCAGTCTCACGCATGAGGCGGATGTGACGATTCGCAGTCTGAAGATAGCCGATACGGTCGATGTGGTCTTCGCTCATGTAGATTCAGAAACTCAGAAAAATCAAAAGATAACTCTCACTAATGGCGAAGGGAAATCTTATGTAGGAGGGAAGGCATCTGCGCGCATCGAGGCGGGAGAGAGCCTGAGTATCGCTGGCGGAAACTTCCACGTCTGGGAGAAGGCGAAGCTGCAAGTCGAAGGTGAGCTAGACCAGAGCGTCGCCTCGGGTGATTTTCATGTCTGGGATAATGCGCGTGTCGAGATTAGTGAGACGGGGAGGCTGAAGGTGACTTCTTATGTCTCTCATGGTTCTTCACTGACTAGTCATAGCAAGGATGTAGAAATAGCACATTACGATGCTCGAGGGCATTTCCTTAATCCGCAAGGGGATCTCATCGAGAATCAAGCAGATGGACGCATGGTGCTGGGTGATATCAAGGTGAATAAAATGCCCTTGATGATCAGCAATGAAGGTTACTTGTCGCTGACTGGCACGCTGGCACTGACTGAGAAAATGAGCTTGGTTAATAATGGCACATTGGCACTCGCAGGGCGGGTCATGATTCAGAGTGGTTCGAGAATCCTCAATAATAAGAAGCTGGAGCTCGCTCCTTCACTGGTGTTTGATGTCACGGATATTAAGTTAAGTGCTTACGTTTGGGATAGAGATAGTAATCAGTATTATCTGCAATTATTCGATGGCTCAGGTGAGCATGACCTGACGAGCCTAGATGCTAGTAATGTAGCGTCACATTACCAAGATCCCGTCACTCTGACGGCGAATGGAGGCTTAGCCTTCGCGGTGGATGTGCAGGAGTATCAGGGGAAGCTAGAGAAGGGGAAGTCTTATACGATTACTTCGGATACGCAGATTGACCTGAGCGAGGGCTCCAAGTCCATTCGTATTTTAGAAATTGATGACAGAGCGACGCTTTCTCTGAGTGGTGCACCTCACACACTGTCACTTTCTCATTTTCTTTTAGGTCGTGGATCTACGCTAAAACTCAGTGCTAACTCGCTCTCTTCTGATCGCTTTGAGATGGCGGCTGCTAGTCATCTCATGTTCGAAGGCGGCGGTACATTGTCGATTAAAAATGGCTCTATCCAAGGCAGCGTTCACTTGAAAGATCGCGGGCATCTTATCTTAGGCGCGAAGGGGACGCATGTGGATGATACGGATAGTGCTGGTGTCATGCGTGTCGAGCTTAGCTCCCTCACCGCGGAAGAAGGGAGTCATCTCTACTGGCAAAGCTACGCTCCCAGTAACAGGATAGCGAATTTAACATTGAAAGGGAATCACTACCAGCATTTTATTCATGTGGATAAAAGTGATGCCATGGCGATTCGTATAGGGCGTTTGAACCTGCTCGGCGATAGCACATTAGAGTTCGAATGGTCGGGCGCGTACAGCAGTAATGCTCATTACTACATAGAATGCTTAGCGGGCGATGCTCAATTAACGGTTTCTTCTGTGGGCAATGGTAAGGATGAAGGCGAGCGCCACCTGCTGATCCAAGATGCGTCTCTATTTAATGGTACAGTCAAGGTGCTAGGGGAGGGCGATGGTATGCCACGCGTGTATCTTGAGCGTATCAATAATCAAGCGAATCAAGCGCCCTCTTTCACTGGTGCAATCTATTCGAAGGGCTTCGAAAAATCGGGGGACGGGCACGCTAGCTTTGAAAAGCTGTATATTGAGTCAGGTGACCTTCGAGTGCAAAAGGGAGTGCTGACTATATCTAAGGCCTTAGTCCTTCATCAGGAGGGAGAGGTCGTGATATCTGACGGGGCATCTTTCAAACTGCTCAAAGGGGCGATGTTTACAGTCGGCGAGAAGAGTCTTACGGTACAGGATGACATAGAAATATCTGACGGAGACTTTGAAATATCCGTACAATCTGCACGTGATTCACGAAAATGAGCTTAGTTAAGTATCATTTAGATTTGTATCCTCCTGTAATATTCTCAAAACTCAAAGCCTCTGTAAACTGAAATATCATGAAAAAACATCTATTAATCAGCTCGCTATCCTTCCTCTGCTTCTCCGCGCTCGCGCAGGAGAAGCAGGAATGGCTCGATCCTCAGATCAATCAGATCAACCGTGCACCCATGCACACGAATTACTTCGCCTTCCCCAGTGCGCAAGCCGCTCAACAGGGGGAGAAGGAATCATCGAAAAATTACATGAGCCTGAACGGCAAGTGGAAATTCAATTGGGTGAAGAACGCCGACGACAGACCGCGTGACTTCCACGCGGCTGACTACAGTGTCGAGCACTGGGATGACATGCCCGTCCCTGCCATGTGGGAGCTTCATGGCTACGGAGATCCCATCTATGTGAATGTGGGCTACGCGTGGCGCGGGAAGTTTAAGAACAACCCTCCACTCGTTCCCACGGAGGAGAATCATGTAGGCTCCTACCGCCGCGACATCATCATTCCAGAAGACTGGGATGGCAAGGAGATCTTCGCCCACTTCGGCTCAGTGACATCGAATATGTACCTGTGGGTGAATGGTGTCTTCGTCGGCTACAGCGAAGATAGCAAGCTGGAAGCCGAGTTCGACCTCACGCCCTACCTCAAGAAGGGGAAGAACAGCATAGCCTTCCAAGTCTTCCGCTGGTGCGATGGGACTTATCTGGAGGATCAGGACTTCTCACGCTACTCAGGCGTGGCGCGTGATTGCTACCTCTATGCGAGACCGAAGACACACGTGCAGGACATTCGCTTCACGCCGGATCTCGATGCGGAGTACAAGGATGCTACTCTCGATATAGAACTCGACATTAAGGGGAAAGCCGACATTGAACTCCTGCTCACGGACGCAGAGGGGTGCAGCGTTTCCGAGAAAAAACTCTCAGGCTCAGGGAAAATCAGCACAGAGATGCAGGTTAAGAATCCCCTGAAATGGTCTGCCGAAGAGCCGAACCTCTACACACTCACGACCACGCTGCGTCAGGGCGATCAGATACTAGAAGTCATCCCGCAGCGCGTGGGCTTCCGTAAGATTGAGCTGAAGGACGCGCAGGTTCTCGTGAACGGCAAGCCAGTCCTCTTCAAGGGGGCGAACCGCCATGAGCTCGACCCCGATGAAGGCTATGTCGTCTCTCGCGAGCGCATGGAACAGGACGTGAAGCGCATGAAGGAGCTCAATATGAACGCCGTCCGTACCTGCCACTACCCCGATGAGAACTACTGGTACGAGCTCTGCGACCAGTATGGACTCTATGTCGTCTCTGAGGCAAATGTCGAATCCCACGGCATGGGCTATGGCGAGACGACTCTGGCGAAGGTGCCCGCCTATGCGAAGGCGCACATGGAGCGTAACCAGCGTCACGTGCAGCGCGGCTTTAACCATCCTTCCATCATTTTCTGGTCACTGGGGAATGAAGGCGGCTTCGGGCAGAACTTCATCGACTGCTACGACTGGGTAAAGGCAGAAGACCCCTCACGCCCTGTGCAGTATGAGCGCGCTGGCCTGCATGCGAAGACAGATATCTTCTGCCCCATGTACTACTCCCAAGGCGCAGTGGAAAACTACGCGAAGAATAATCCCACGAGGCCTATCATCCAGTGCGAGTACGCCCATGCCATGGGGAACTCACAGGGTGGATTTAAGGAATACTGGGAGATCATCCGTAAGTATCCCGCGAATCAGGGCGGCTTCATCTGGGATTTCGTCGATCAGTCGCTGCGCGTCACGACGGACAAGGGTGTGGATATCTACGCCTACGGTGGTGACTTCAATGACCATGACGCGTCAGATAATAATTTCCAGAACAACGGTGTCATCAGTCCCGATCGAGAGTACAATCCCCATGCCCACGAGGTCGCCTACTTCCAGCAGTCCATCTGGACGAGCCTCAAGGACGCAGCTACTGGAGAAATAGACATTATGAATGAGAACTTCTTCATCGACCTCTCACGCTACGAGCTCCACTGGGAACTCCTCGCCGATGGCGAAGCGATTGAGAGCGGTACTGTGCCATCGCTCGATATCGCCGCCCAGCAGACGAAGAGCCTGAAGCTAGACTACGACCTCAGCGATGCACCCCAGAGCGGAGAACTCCTCCTGAATGTCGAATACCGCCTCAGGGAAAAGGACGGCATCCTCCCAGCTGGCACGCGCATCGCCTATCAGCAGCTTCCTATCAGATTGCAGCAGTTTGCAGCTCTGACCTTACAGAATAAGTCACAGGTGAATCTATCCACACCTGAGCCTGCATTCTCGAGCTGCGAGACAGGGCTTATTGTTGCAAGCGACAGCTTCTCACTGCGCTTTAACAAGCAGGGCTTCCTCGCTCGTTATGACGTGCAGGGTGAATCTCTGCTAGAAGAGGGCTCTACTCTCCGCCCGAACTTCTGGCGCGCTCCTACGGACAATGACTACGGTGCCGGCCTCCAGAAGAAGTACGCGGTGTGGAAGAATCCCACCCTCAAGCTCCAGTCGCTCAAGCATGAGATGCAAAACGGCCTCGCTCTCGTGAAAGCGGAGTACTTCATGCCAGAAGTCAAGGCGACACTGAGCCTGCATTACCTCATTAACAATGAAGGAAGCATCATCCTGACTCAGAAGATGTCGCTGGCAGAAGGCGCGAAGGCCTCGGATCTCTTCCGCTTCGGCATGCAGCTCCAGATGCCTGAGACTTATAGTAGCGTCGAGTACTATGGCCGCGGACCGGTGGAGAATTACGTAGATCGTAAGGATTCACAGCTCATAGGTCATTACCGTCAGTCAGTGGAAGAGCAGTTTTTCCCCTACATACGCCCACAGGAAACAGGCACGAAGAGTGACCTTCGCTGGTGGCGCGTGCTTAACAAGGCTGGGCGCGGGCTGGAGTTCACCAGCGATGCGCCCTTCTCAGCCTCTGCGCTGAACTACAGCATAGAATCCCTCGATGATGGTGAGGAAAAAGACCAGCGTCACTCCCCTGAAGTCGGGAAAGCACCCTACACGAATATCTGCATCGACAAGATCCAGATGGGACTAGGCTGCATCGACAGCTGGGGCGCTATCCCGCTGCCTCAGCATCGTGTGCCGTTCAAGAATAGAACATTCAGCTTGCTCATCAAGCCTGTACGTCACCAGTATAAGAAATAAAGTCTCTATACGAATCTTTGAAGAGAAATCTCAGCTTGTAGGGCTTACATAGTGCGCTATGTAAGCTCTACAAATTGTTAATAATCTGTCTTTTTCTGATGTAATGTGATGCGCTATACACGCGAGCGCAACAATCAATCTAAAGGAGCTAAATGCCCAGCAAAGGCAAGCCATACGTACATTAAAAAGCCCTCACGTGGCGGGCTTGATGATTAGGAGAACTCATGCGCAACTTCTTGCTTTTATTCTTTTTTAAATAGACTGAATAGGAAAAGAATACTCAGTATAGCTATGGCGGGTACGTACAAATATGCATAAAACGCGCCAGTAAGTGCGTTAGCAAGGATGCAGAAACTGAGTACGATGGATATGGCTATACTTTTCACTTCTTAAGTATAGGTGAATTTGAGCTTCAGATCAATGAAAAAGTAGCGTATAAAAGTATTTTATGCGAAGCGTCCTATGTTTCATTTTACTAAAAAGCGTATTGAGGCTCATAGTTGCATCTGCTTTGTTGCACTCAAGGTGTATAAAGAGTTGGAGCGTTTGCTTAAATTGGCAGGTATCACTTTAAAGGAAGTTCTCGAAATTCGTTTTCTGCATACCTTAGTAAGAAATAAAGTATCTGTGCGAACCTGTGCGGATTTCACAGGTCGATTGGAGAGATTTCTCAGCTTTTTGGGCTTACATAGTTTGCTATGTAAGCCCAAAAATCATTATCATTTCTAGCTTTTCTAACTTATTCATATTCTCATGCGGTGGAGATAAATTAGTATAGCATTGTGTTACATGCTGATAATAAATATAAAAAAAAGGCTTGCATATCTAACTAAAGTATCATACGCTCCACCCGAGCACAATCTTATTAATTGAACTATAATTATTATTTAGTAAGATTTTTCAATTTATATAGTACCTAGCATGAAATTAAATACATTATCACTACCCATTTGTAGTCTAGCTAAGGATAGCGCACATAGTCTACAGTCACTTTTACGCAAGCGTATAAAGTCCATTACGCACTTTGCTGTCTTTTCAGCTCTGTGCTGTCTGACAGCGAATCTGACCTACGCTGTCGGAGTCACAGAAGATAAATCGGTCGATGCCGCGAATCTCACCCAGACGAAGTTAGGTGCTGATTCGGGCTACACTCTCTCTGAGAGCGCGTCAGCTAATGATGGCTTCCTCACCATCACGAAGTACATCGTCGACTCTTCCACTGGAGCTCTCACTGCCGTGGAATACGATGTTAACTTTAAAGATCAAGGCGATGACGATGGTGACATGACACTCTACTTCAAATGGGAGGAAAAGACAACTGATGGTCTGACGCATATGGTTTTTACCAAGACGGATACATTAGAGGCAGGTGGACTTAGCGTGAAGGTTCACTCCGAGTTAAACGATCGTATTTTTGATGAAACCACCGGTAAAACGGATATTACAAATAGCTTTGCAGGAATTGAAACCACACCCTCTGATGATATGAGTTTTGGTGGTGGTGCTATCGGTAAAGATATTATAGGCACTCTCGAGGGGGATTTCGTAGGTAACTCTATACCTAACATAGACTACGGTCAGGTATCTCCGAATCTATCAGGCGGGGCGCTGGGTGGTTCTGTGCAGGCAGATAGTATCATCGGTAATTTCATCGGTAATTTGGCCACTAATGAGGGCGGTGCTATCAGGGATGAATCTGCTGGAAAGAAGGATTCTATCGAAGGAGACTTCATAGGAAATACAGCTGTGACGGGAAGTGGTGGTGCCATTGACGCGCAGCAGCAGTCTATCACGTCTATTAAAGGTGACTTCATAGCAAACCGAGCAGGTGTTGCTGGTGGCGCGGTATCTTTAGCTAGTATGAATGCTGGCACACTGGAAGGTGATTTCTTTAATAATCATGCTAATAGCCAAGGTGGCGCGGTATTTCTACAAAATGGATCTTTATCGAAACTCATAGGAGACTTTAGTAATAACTCCTCGAGAAATGGTGGAGCGCTTAGTGTTACTTCTGCTACATTAGGAACTCTCACAGGGGACTTTATCGCTAATACTGCGACAGGTGATGGTGGTGCTATTTACACTTATGGCGGAACTATCACTCTGCGCGCTGATACACAGAGCATGTACTTCACTGGTAATACAGCTAACGGTCAATCCAATGCTCTTTTCTCTGAAGGGATTAGAACAACAACGACATACTTCGTCGCCTCCGAAGGCCATAGAATTGTCGTTAATGATGGTATAGATGGTGGTAATTATGTATTTCGCCAAATCATCGGAACATATGGCAGTATTGAGTTTAACAACACGGTAGAGAATCACACCATAGCTGTCACGACAGGCACACTTGAGCTCGGTGAGTTCGGCGGTGCTTTAGTAGGCACGGGCCAAGAAGTCGAGGCTTCTCAAGCTCTGTTAATTAAGAATATAGTCACAGTATCTAAAGGCGCTACTGTGGATGCGTACTCAGGTGCAGCTCTCGGCGAAACCGCTACTTCAAATACCATCACGAACAGCGGTACGATTACCTTTGACACTGGGATGCTCGCGAATAATGTGAAGCTGTCGAGTGGTGGTGAGCTGAAGCTCACAGGAACTGGTGGCAGTTCTAGTGTAATCTCTGCTACTGGTGAGGGGAACAAAATCACTGGTACAGGTCGTACGAACTATGTCACAGGAACGATCACTGTCGATAGCGCGTCAACGCTTTATGCTAATGATATCGCCCTGAGTGCTGATGTGACTGTGACTAATTCCTCCGATAAGACAGACTTCGTCTTAACGAACGGCATCATCACTGATATAGATCTCGGAGAGATGCGCACATCTGAAGGAGTCGCGACAAGCAGCATCGCGGGCTATAAGGGCGAATCTGCCTCCGTAGACCTTAAGATCTATGACATGCTCAATGTCGGCGCTGAGCTGAGTGCTCTCACCATGGAGGATAGCATCACCTTCGACATCCCGATGACTGCGACTGAGTTCAATTCGCACTTCATCGCAAGCGAAATGGAGCAGATGCTCATGTTCCAATTCGGAGAAGAGCTCGGCTCCTTTGGTAGCGATTATAGCACGGCACTGGCAAGTGGGCTGCGCGTATTCCTGAACATCGAAGGCACGCTTCATCAGGCTGATTACGAGTTCGTGAATCCAGACGGAAGCCTCGCGCTTGGCTTCTCTCTGCCAGTATCTACCGCAGGTGTACCTGAGCCTAGCACAGCTACGCTGAGCCTGCTGGCTCTCACAGGACTTCTCGCTCGCCGTCGCCGTCGCGTCGCCTAAGCGGAAGCGAGATTCATTATTCCGACACCAGACGGTGTCCAAAAGGAGAGCCCCTTGGTAGTACTACCAAGGGGCTCTTTAAGATTTATACCTCTAGCTGCGACTGCACCGAGCTAGCTGATGATGCCAAGCGGATGCGTCGTTTTCCAGTCACCTCGGGTGAAGTCGGGGAAGAGCTGCGGTGCGCCGCCAGCGCGTATGGAGAGCTCCGAGAGGTCGGATACCGCTGTCCATAGTGCCCCTTCATAGACATTCTGATCCAGTGGCTCGCCCTGTCGTAGGCACTCGACCATGCGGTAGAGCATGAGGTAGTCCATGCCGCCGTGCCCGCCCATCTTAGTCGCTATCTCACCGACGCGCTTCCAGAGCGGGTGCTCGTATTTCTCGTAGATGGCATTCATGCCGCCACCTTGTATCCACTTGTGATAATTACCATCGCCTATCTTTTCCCCTGCGACGCGTGTGGGGAATCCTGTGAGCGTGCCCAGAGTGCCTTGGATGAGATTATGCCGGCTATAGGGACGGGGGCTCGTCTCATCCCACTGCACCATGATGGTGCGCCCGAGGCTGGTCTTGATGATGCTGGTGTTCATATCCCCGCACTCGAAATCTGTCTGGCGTAGCTTGTGATTCGCAGGGAGATTCTTTTCCGCGTACTGAGCGCGCCCTATGGCGGGGCTGGAATAGGAAACGAGGCGTGCGAACATGTCCTCACCGCGCGCGAGGTTCATGTACTGCGCGACAGGCCCGAGTCCATGTGTGGAGTAGAGATTCCCATTACGATGGATAAAATGATAGGGTCGCCACGCGCTCGGGTTCTTCATGCCGCCACGCAGCTCATGGATGTAGGCCGCCTCGCCGTGGAGAAGATCACCGATGACGCCCTGTCGCACCATATTGAGGTAGAGGAGCTCATCGCGACCGTAGTTCACATTCTCCATCATCATGCAGTGTCGCTGCGTCTGCTCGCTCGTGTCCACGATGTCCCAGAGCTCCTTGATCGTGACAGCCATGGGCACTTCGACGAAGGCATGCGCACCTGCCTTCATGCTGTCGATGGCATGCTGAGCGTGATCCTGCCAGCGCGTGGAGACGATGACGGCATCGGGCTTCACCTCGGCGAGCATCTTGTGGTACTCCTGATCGCCGCCTGAGTATTCTGCGGGCTTTGGCGCGCCTTTCGCGGTGATGCGCTTCGCCGTACGTGCGGTGTTTTCGGGCTTCAAGTCACAGATGGCGACGACCTCCGCCCCTGGGATGATGGAGCATTGGTACGCATGGTTACCGCCACGAGAGCCTACGCCGATGAAGGCGATGCGTACCTTTTCAAGTTGAGGCGCGCGGAAGTCTCCCATGTACTTCGCGCCAGCTGGACGCTCTGGCCATGTAGGCATAGGTCCTATGCCGCTGTCAGGATTAGCTAAGTACTTATCCCCTCCGACGACGGAGGGAGGGATGAGAGAGGCGAGGGCTGGGGTGGCAGCGACACCACCGACGAATAGCCCAAGCTGCTGGAGAAAACGACGACGTGAGGAGTGTGTAATCATAGTGTTTCATGATAACAAAACTCCCCTAGTCGTGGGAAGTATTAATTATGTCAATTGAATAACAAATTAGGATGCTAGGACGGATTCTCCTTATTATATTCTTCGACGACTTCAGTCACTTCTTCGTAGTCGACAAAGGGGTCGCAGGCTCGGATCAGATTAAGGCCTGTGATGCGCTTGAACAGACGCACGGTGAAGGTGAGTATGATGAACATTATGAATACTATGATGCCTGACGCTACTGCTATGGAGTGTGACTCATCCGTGGTGAGGGCAGCATAAGCGTAGCAAGTACCGCCGACGCCACCAGCGATGCAGAAGTGGATGAGGGCTCGCTTCAGGCGATTGCTGCATGATAGCAGATTCAGACAGAGCAAAAATACTAAGCCCGCCCCCATGGGGAGCGTAATGAGGAGAACCGTGAAGAATCCAAGCTCGTCGTTGAAGAAAGCCGCGATCACGAAGATGATAAACACAGTGAGCATATTGAGTGCGGCACGCGTACTTTTCTTTAGCGATTCTTGTCGCTCAAGTGCTTGTTCAAGCCGCTCTTCTAGTGATGAGTTCTCTTGTGTGTCCTTTTTCATAACTACTTTTGATTGTAGTAAATGAGGCTTTTCTTGTCAATGAATTTCGCATCGCTGGGAAGATCTCCTTTACTTGGTAACGTATTTTGCTATACTGATTTCATACATGAAATCTATCCTGTTATCGCTCACCCTTATTTGTGGTCTATCTCCCCTGATGGCCTTTGATGCCGCGAAGCTTCGTACCGACATCACCCGAGATGAGTCTAGCTCCACCTTCAGTTCTGATTTCGGCTACGTTGTCCTTGAAGATGCGACTGTTCGTCGTGTGTGGGACGGAGAAGGTAGCCGCCTGAGCCTCGACTTCCAGCCGCGTGATGGTTCACTCATCTGTGGGCGCATTCGCTACGAGAAGCCTATTAGCATTTCTGAAGCCTCACGCGTACTCAACACGATAGCTCAGACGACAGGGCGAGGCTGGCGTAAGACGGATAAGGCGAAAATCGAACCCCTTGGATTCCAGAAAGCCGTATTCTGCATGATTGAAGACAAGTCTAAGGATAAGACCTACTTCTTCGCTGTTCAGAACAAGTCGGGGAAGGTCACCTCTATTAACTTCTACACCGACGTACCGAGGTCGAACCGCTACGCGCTCGCAGAAGGCAGCACACAGCCACATCGTACCGCCCTCGGTACGAGTAGTAATAGCTCTGCGGAGCAGATCGCTTACCTGAATGCGCAAGAAGCGAAGTTCAAGGGAAGGCGCGATACTGCTATCGCGGCGAAGCCCATCGCCGTCGATCCATCTAAGCCTGCTCAACCCGCAGCACCTGCTACAGAGCCTGCCGAGCCTACAGCTATCTCTGCTGCACTTGCTAATCTCGGCAATAAGAAGGAAGAAGAACCGCGCAGCCTCTACAGCATCGCTTACGGCTATGTAAAAGACCTCGGCACACAGAACCTGCTCATCATTCTCGGTTCTCTCCTCGCGCTGGTCATCCTCTTTAAGCTCTGCCGTAAGAAGAAGACACCTAAGGCTCCGGTGAAAACAGCTGCGAAGCCTCCTGTAAAAAAATAAGAGTTTTATGCCCTAAAAAAGCGCCTTGCTACACGCAAGGCGCTTTTTTTAATTCAATACTTGTTTATAGATAATAAATGCGAGTCTGTTCGTTATAGCGTTCGACTGCGGCGATGATGTCTTGATCTGGTGTCGTGTCATCGTCTAGCCCCTTCGCTATAGCGGTGATCATGTCCATGGAGCGTTGCATTTTCTCCTTGTATATCCTCGCCTCGGTGCTCTTGTCGAAGCTGGCTATTTCGGCGTTTAGCTCACGCATCTTCGAGGGGTCTTTACTATGCTCTGTAAAGATCTCTTGAAGATCGCGTGTCAGCGTCTTGTACTCTTCACACAACTTGTCGAGTTTCTTAGTGGCTTCGGCTGAGCTGAGTTTACCTTCCTTATACTGCTGGCATATATCGCCAGCCTCAATGATGTTTTCACATCGCTGAGCGGTGAGATTGACGGGGCATTCCCCACAGGAACTCAGGAAGAGAGCGGGGAAAAGGAATGCTGCTATCTTGATGTGCTGGAAAAGTCGTTTCATGCTATAGATCTAGCATGATCCTGTCTAACAATCAAGTTTTAATATCTTGTAATAAATAACAATTTTATAGCATCACTCTACCCATGTGCTAGGCAGGGAAGGTGTGCGCGGAACTTTCGTTTGCTTTCCAGTACCTGCGCGATCTACGTAGATAGCACTTGGTGTGAAGAGAATGTAGGTGTTTCCTTCGAGTAAGGCGGATGTGGGGGACGCAGGGGTGATGATGGTGGCATCTTTGTTCACACAGATCATCTGTGGCAAGGTGGCGGCGTAGCCATTAAAGACGATATTTCCATCGAGTGAGATGAGACGATTATAGGGTGCACTCAGTGGGATGGCGAGCTTTGCCGCGATCTTGTAACTATCGTTTGAGAGCAGATTTGGATCATTGGCGATGCGTGTTGCCGTCGAGTCTACTGACTTGACGTACTGACTGATAGGATCATGAGGCTGATGTTGACAGGCACTTAGCGCAAGAATAATCGGACTGACGAGAAGGGCGAACTTGAATGATGAATGTGTGTTCATATGAGTTGAGATACTAACAGGCTCACATTCATTCAATAGCTGTTATAGAAAATGAAAAAAAAGCTCCCTCATATTCGGATGAGGGAGCTGTGATTCTAATTGAAAGTTTGCCTTATTTCCCGAGGGCGGCCTGCGCTGCTGCGATGCGAGCGGTAGGGACACGGAAGGGAGAGCAGGACACGTAGTTGAGCCCGAGCTTGTGGCAGAACATCACGGATGCTGGATCACCTCCATGCTCACCGCATATGCCCATCTTCATGTCAGGGCGGGTGCTACGACCCTTTTCAATAGCTATTTCCATGAGCTTGCCAACACCAGACTGGTCGATGCTGGAGAAGACATTGCTACTGACGATTTCCAGATCCTGATACTGAGGAAGGAACGTACCTGAGTCGTCGCGGCTCATGCCGAGGCCTGTCTGGGTGAGGTCATTCGTACCGAAGGAGAAGAACTCTGCGTGCTGCGCGATCTCGTCTGCTGTGACGCAGGCGCGGGGGATCTCTATCATCGTGCCTACTTGGTAGCTGACGAACTTGCCCTTTTCTTCGCAGACCTGAGCGGCGACACGATCGATGATTTCCTTCTGCAAGGAAAGCTCCTTATCGAAGGCGATGAGCGGTACCATGATCTCAGGGCGTACCTCGATGCCTTCTTCTTCGGTTACTTCAATCGCGGCTTCGATGATGGCACGTGCCTGCATCTCGGTAATCTCGGGGTAAGCTGTGCCGAGGCGGCAGCCTCGATGACCGAGCATGGGGTTATGCTCTTTCAGCTTAGCCATACGCACGCTGAGCATATCGAAGCTGATACCGAGCATGGCAGCGACTTCTTCCTTCGATGCGTTTGTCGTAGGCAGGAACTCGTGCAGAGGAGGGTCCAGGAGACGAATCGTCGCGGGGAGTCCCTTCAGTGCCTTGAAGATGCCCTTGAAGTCCTCTTTCTGGAAGGGGAGGAGGTCGGCGAGAGCGGCCTTGCGATCGCTCGCATGGTGCGAGAGTATCATGCGGCGCATGAAGTCGATGCGGTTTCCTTCGAAGAACATATGCTCCGTGCGGCAGAGACCGATGCCCGTCGCTCCGAAGGCGATAGCATTTTCTGCCTGAGCTGGGGAGTCGGCATTCGTGCGTACTGTCATCTTCGAAGCCTGTGTACACCAGTCCATCACGCGGGTGAAGTCGGCGTAGATCTCGCTCTGCTCGGGGGCGAGTGACTTTTCTATGAGTACCTGCACGATTTCGGACGCAGCGGTCGCGACCTTCCCTTCGTAGACGGTGCCTTGCAGGCCGTCGATGGAGAGATAGTCACCTTCTGCGTACACGTCGCCATTCACGGTGACGGTCTTTGCGTGGTAGTCAATCTGGAGTTCTTCTGCGCCGCAGACGCATACCTTGCCCATCTGGCGGGCGACGAGTGCCGCGTGGCTGGACACACCACCGCGAGCGGTGAGGATGCCTTCTGCGGCTATCATACCGCGCAGGTCTTCTGGGGACGTTTCCATGCGGACGAGAAGCACCCTTTCACCACGAGCGACAGCGGCTTCACAGCGATTAGCGTTTAAATAAATGCGACCCGATGCTGCACCAGGACCTGCTGGGAGACCCTTTGCGATGCACTTCGCTGCTTTGATGGCTTCTGCATCAAAGATGGGGGAGAGCAACTGATCGACCTGATCGGCAGGGATGCGCTTCACGGCTGTTTCCCAGTCGATGAGCCCCGCGCGCTCTAAGTCACAGGCGATGCGGAATGATGCGACACCTGTGCGCTTGCCGTTACGAGTCTGGAGCATGTAGACCTTATGCTCTTCGATGGTGAACTCGAAGTCTTGCATGTCGCGGAAGTGGTTTTCCAGTGTTTCGCGAATCTTGCAGAGTTCGGCGTAGGCGTCGGGCATGACCTTAGCGAGTTCGGAGACGGGGGAGGGGGTGCGTACGCCAGCGACGACATCTTCGCCCTGTGCGTTCAGAAGGAACTCACCGTAGAACTCATTCGCTCCGTTCGCAGGGTTGCGCGTGAAGGCGACACCTGAGCCAGAGGCTTCCGAGGTGTTCCCGAAGACCATGGCCTGCACATTCACGGCTGTGCCCCATTCGCTGGGGATGCCGTACTTCTGGCGGTAGACGATAGCGCGGTCGTTATTCCATGAGTTGAACACAGCACCGATAGCACCTTGGAGCTGTTCCCATGGATCGGTGGGGAAGCTGCGTCCCTTGCGCAGAAGCACGAGTGCCTTGAAGCGCTTGACGAGCTCCTGCAAGTCTTCTGCCGTGAGTTCGGAGTCGACGATGTCACGCTGGTAGCGTTCCATCTTCAGCTGGTCGATGACCGTTTCAAATGGTTCGTGGTCTTCGTTTTCGTCCTTCTGGACTTCGAGGACGACATCACCGTACATCTGGACGAAGCGGCGGTAGCAGTCCCATGCGAAGCGTGGGTTGTTCGTCGCCTTGGCGAGAGCTTCCACGGTGTCGTCATTCAGACCGAGGTTTAAGATGGTGTCCATCATGCCTGGCATGGACTCACGCGAGCCAGAGCGTACGGAAAGGAGGAGGGGCTTGCCGTCGGTCGCACCGAAGCTCGCGCCGAGTTCTGCTTCCATCTTCTTCACGCCTTCCGCGATCTGAGCTTCCAGTATGGAGGGATAGCTCTTCTCATGGGCGTAGTAATAGGTACATACCTCTGTGGTAATCGTGAAGCCTGGAGGCACAGGCAGTCCGATGCGGGCCATTTCTGCTAAGTTCGCTCCCTTGCCGCCTAGGAGTGGCTTCATGCTGCCGCCACCGTCGGCGGTACCGCCACCGAAGTGGTAGACGTATTTTTCGTTGTTTTCTGTTTTCATATGAGGATAAAATTTAAGATTTTTGTTTAATTTAGAAGTAATGTTTCTAAATTGAAATTTTAATGCGCGTATGATAGAGCTTTAGCCCTCCGCTGTCAAGGCTGCTAGCGCATTATGGCGAAATAGCCACATAGGTAGAAGACAAAACCGTATATAATGTAGAAAAAAAAGCAGCTCCGTAACGGAGCTGCTTTGATGAATATTTAGCGTCGAGGCTTCGTCCCGCTTACTAGGCTGCCTGACGACGGCGGCGAACGAGGAGTCCTGCCAGCGCGAGGAGGCTGAGTGTAGCGGTGCTAGGCTCGGGGATATAGAAGACGACGTTGCCCCCGCTGCTCGTTGTCACACCGAGTGCAACGTTGGAGAAGAGGGTGCTCGAGCCATCAGTCACGTTGATCATGACGTCTCCGAAGTAGCCTGTGAACTCGGCGCGGTCGACTCCCGCGAGCTCAAAGCCGACGATGAGGTCAGAACCAGCTGTATTGAAAGCGTTGAAGCTGTCAAGCTCTGTGCCGCTTAGTTCGATATTGAGCGTGAGTGCGCCACTGATCATGACCGTATCGACCGAGATGTTAGTCAGCGAGTAGAGGGTGTCGATGGGGGAGATGATTCCATCTGTCGTGATAGCTGTGCTGGTCGAGGTCGTCAGGGAGCCTGCTGCGACGGAGGCCTCGATGACATTGCTGCCTGTGAGGTTGAGCGTGGCCGCTGCATTACTGATGCGGCTATCTGCTCCGATAGTGACCCCCTGTAGGGTGAGCTCGACGCCGTCATCCAGCATGATGTTGGTGCTAGTGAGTTTGGAGTTGCTGATGCTGGAGGTGGTGCCCGTTACCGTGATCTCGAGGTTGGTGAGGGTCGCCCCTGTGATGCTGTCGCTAGAGATGGTCTTTGTCGCCCCTGCGATGCTCCCGTCACTGCTGCCAAGCTTGCTCGCCATGTTGAAGCTCTCTGTTGCGATGGAGCCGCCATAGGAAAGAGTCACCGTGCCAGAGCCAAAGGCCGTTGTCACGCCCGCTCCGATGCTGGCCTGGGAAGCCGCGATCGTGGTGTCACCGCTGTAGGTGTTGTTGGCGCTGAAGCTGACGACCTGTCCTGCCTCTCCTTCGATGTAGAGACCAGCTGTACCAGAGATGGTGCCGCTGAGGTCGGTGCCTCCGACTGGGTCACTGTGGCTCAGAAAGACTTGCCCTGAGCCATTGAGGACGAGACTGTTAGAGATTGTGGTGTCGGAGCTTGTGGCGTGGAGCGTGGCTCCAGCGTCAAGTGTGACGTTGACGGTGCCTCCCGAGGGGGTATCTGTGCTGCCCAGATTGAGTGTAGATCCCTCTCTGGCATTCAGATTGAGGGTGTTAGCGCTCGTTGAGAGACCATTATTCAGTGTCAGAGTGCCACCAGAGAGCACGTTGATGGTGCCTGTGCCCGATGCGACGCTGAGTGCCTGAGTTGCTACCTCGCCTTGATCGGCGACGGCAAAGGTTGTGCCGTTCGCCACACTGATGCCCGAGATGTTCGTTGCGCTGCTGGAGCTGACTGTCAGGGTATTTGACGCCACTTGGAGCTGACCTTCGAAGCCAGACATATCGCCTGAGAGTGTCAGGTTCGCTGCATCGATCTTGCGCAGCACGGTATCTGCCCCGCCGACAAAGTTGGAAGCGAGGGTCTGATTGTGGGCGTCGAGCGCGAGATAGCCTGTCGTGCCAGCTTTGACCTCAATGGTGAGCCCTTCGCCGTGTGTTGTGCCTGCGTCGTGATTGAGGTAGATTCCGCTATTGTTGCCCGCTGCTGCATTGCCAATAAGCACTCTCTGCGTGCCTCCCAAGTCCCCATAGGCGAGGTTGAGCTGTCCTTCTCGAACCTCGACCGTGCCGGTGAACTCATTGCTGAGTAGCAGTCGTCCGTTATTGTTGTTGGCGGTGTCGCCGCTTTGACCGCCAAAGATGACTGAGAGTGTAGATGTGTCTCTACCTTTGACGTTTTGGAATTGTGCATTGTCTGCATTCGCCAGCTGCTGGCTGGAGCTCAGCGTCGCACCATCACCGAGGTCGACTGAGGCGAGGTGGGTGAAGCGGGAGTTGTCCGAGATGGAGACGGAGCCAGACTCAATAGTGAGAGCACCTTGATAGCTGGCGAAGTCGAGATCTGCTGAGATATCGCTACCAGAGGCGAATGTCATGCTAGAGCTGCTCACACCTGTGAAGTCGACAGCACCTGTGATGATGCCTTCAGATACATTGAGCGTGCTGCCATTCCCGAGTGTGATGCTGTTGGCTTGGAGGCTGCTGCCTGCTCCAGATGATTCCAGTGTCAGGGTGCCACCATCCCTAATGTCGACGGCATTGGCGATGATCTCGCCTGTGACGATGGCTGTGGTTTCACCACTAAAGATCACGTTGTCTCCCTCGGCAAAGGTATCTCCAGCATCGCTCGAGGAGCCACCACCAGCGATCCAAGCCAGCGGACCCGCGCCGTCGGGTGTATTGTTCTCCCAGATATTGGTCACGGCGGCGATGGTGATGCTGCCGTTCGCGTCAAAGTCGATGGTGTGCGTGGCAGAGCTGACTCCTGTGACACCCGTGATGTTGCCCCATGAGAGGCTGTCAAAGCTATCGGATGTACCACCTGTGAAGATGGAGTAGGTGAGATTCCCTGATGATCCGCCTGCGCCCGTGAGGTCGATGAGAACCTCGCTGCCGAAGATGATGGAGTCGTTATTGGTGATGCTGCCTCCAGTGAGGATGAGATCGCCGTTGAGTGTGAGGCTGCCGCTGTTGCTCACGCTGCCTGCGAGTGTGAGCGTGCCATTCACGGTGAGCGAGCCTGCCGCGTCGATCGTTGTTATTGAGCCTGCATTAATCTGGAGACTCTGTGTCGCTCCTAGTGTGACCGATTCGTCTACGATTAGATTACCATCTAATGAGGAAGTCGTGATGACGTTAAAGGTACTTACTGCTATATTTCTGCTGCTAAGCGCACCTGCGATATTAAGTGTTGCAATACCATTTAGAGTGCCGGAGTTGTGTGCGGCTATTTTTTTGTTTTCAGCAAATGTGCCGCCATTGTAATTAATAGTTACGGAACCATTATGCGTTGTACTTGCCCCACCAGCACCGTAAACATTTTGGTACTCGCCGCTATTGAGCGTAATATTGATTTTTCCGTCGCTTGTGGGATTGCCCTGACCACCTTGGACTGAGCCACCATAGATGTCTCCCGCAAATGTAAGATCTCCGTTGGCATTACCAACTTCTCCAAATGTATAGGTTATATCCCCTGTGAGATCAAGGTGCTTTGCTCCTAGTACGATGGAAGCGTTGCTGTATTTTGTGCTTGTTCCAACTTTTCCGGCTTTGATCGTTACTGTTTGGTTGCCGTAGAAGGTATTCACAGTAGAGTTAAACTCACCCGTGAGCATAAATGCTCCGACGTTACCTTCACCTTCGTCTCCTTTCGTATCGATATTGATGGTTGTGTTCGCGTAGGCTACAAATCCTTCATAGTTACTCCAGCTATAGAGTCGACCTTCACCATCTCCCAAATTTATATTAGTAGATCCTGTTACATTGATGGTGAAGTCTACGGTGTTATCAGCACTTCCTACGTGACTTGCATATCCCCCAATTGTGAGTATTTTTGCGTCATAAGTGCCACTTTTGAAATTTAAAGTAACATCGCTGTCGATGCCTTCTGATGGCGTATTTTGAATAATAACATCCGTGCTGCTGATGTCAGTATATACGTCATCATCATGGGTGTATGTGCTGTTAGCTGCATCGAAGGTGTAAATGCCTCCACCCGAACCGTCTGCTGTCAATAGATCGCCTGTAGAAAGAGTTTGTGCGTGGAGCTTGTAGGCAAAAGTGCCTGTGGCGATAGCTGTCATCCCTGCTAGGGTGAGTGCCATACTTCTGGAAGCACTGAGTGCAGCGCGTAAAACTGAGTTTATTTTTAGCTTCATGTGTTTGGTGCAATGTGGTTGATAATATTAGAGTAACTATTCGCTATGAATAATTCGCGCCTAATATAATATGTACTTATGTATATGTCAATCTTAAAAATTGACATATGAAATAGAAGTGTGTAATGAAGATCTTACAAAACTAGCCCGAGTAGGATGCTAGTCTCGATTCGAAGCTGCTAATTTTGCAAGATCCTCTCTAATCTGAAATGGATTACTCTATGTCATCGTCATCTTCACTCTCTACCTCGATCTTACGACGCATCGCGCGGGTGAGGAAGGGGCGTACGACAAGACCATAGATGAGGTAGGCGAGGAAGATGAACGCGGGGGCTATCCATGGGAAGATGACGATGGCGACAATGGCGATGATGGCGACGAGCATCCCGACGATGGTGCCGCGCTTCTGCATGTTTACATGCTTGAAGCTGGGGTAGATGACGCGGCTCATCATGAGTAGCGAGACTCCTGTCATGACGATAGCCATGACGACTTGCCATGTGAAGGATATGTTAAGATTATGATTCGCGGTGAGGTCGATGATGAGGTAGATCGCGCTCACGACGGCACCCGCAGCCATGGGGACGGGGAGACCGACGAAGTCCGAGCTCTGATTTGGCTTACGCGGAGCAGCTGCCATGCAGTTGAAGCGGGCGAGGCGTAGAGCGGCGCATACAAGGTAGAGCATCGCGATCGTGTCACCGACATAAGAGACTGGAAGCTTGAAAAGAACCGCGCGCGACAAGAGCAGCGCAGGGGCGACACCGAAGGAGACCACGTCAGCAATGGAGTCAAACTCACGACCGAAAGGACCGTCCACTTGGAACATGCGCGCCACACGGCCATCGAGAAGGTCGAAGAGGCAGGCGGCGAAGATGAAGTAAGTCGCCTGCTGATAATAGGAGAAGGCTTCTTCCGAACCATCGGGGAAGGCCATGCCCTTGAATATCGTCAGGATGGAAAAAAAGCCGCAGAGAAGATTGCCCGCTGTGAGCATGTTGGGCAGGATGGGGATCTGAGGCTCGTCTGGGTAGACAGGAGGCTGGCTTTTAAGTGATGGCATGATGGGGAAGGGGTGTGTGAGGTTGATGGTGTGGGCTGAGTCAAAAGAAGGGGATGACTCAGCCCGCACTCTCTGATTAGGAGAGTGCTGCTTGAGCCTGTGTGAGGAGTTCTGGCTTCGCGTCGAGATTCTTCGCAGAACCGCGTGCCATGTCGGCCTTGCCACCGCCCTTGCCACCGACGATAGGGGCGAGGTTACGGATGAGGTCGCCGGCCTTCAGACCTGCTTCTTGAGCTTCGCTGCCGCAGAATGCTCCGAGGGAGAGGCTTTCGCCGTCATCGGTGACGAGGAAGGCTGCTCCTGTGAACTGACGCTTGCGCAGACCATTGAATAGCTCGGTGAGCAGTTCATTGCCACCTTCGGCGGAGAGCACGAGGCGTGTCGTGCCTTCACTCAGCTGCTCGCTGATGAGTTCATCGGCGATGCTGGCTGCTGCTGCTGCTGCGAGCTTCTTGATCTTCTTGTCGCTGCTCAGTACGCTTTCCTTCAGCTGCTCGACGCTGGCACTGAGGCTATCGAGGGCAGAGTTTACCTGCTGGATGCCGCGTGCGTCGCGTGCTTGCTGTGCCTGTGTGTCGAGGTCGGTGGGGATGCTGGCGGTCGCTTCACCGAGGGCGGTGAGCTTGCTGTTGAGAGCTGTGAGCTTCGTGATGCTTTCCTGTGCTTCTTCGAGCATCTTGTCCACCTGCTGGGAGACGAGGGCGTAGGCTGTCGCGCCTGTGACGGCTTCGATACGGCGTACACCGCTGGCGATCGCACCTTCGCTCTTCACCTTGAAGAAGGAGAGCTGAGAGCTGCGTGCGGCATGCGTGCCACCGCAGAGTTCCATGGAGATGCCATCGAAGTCGCCTGAGTTACCACCGATCTGCACGAGTCGGACGATGTCGCCGTACTTGTCACCGAAGAATTGCGTGACTTCGGGGCGACCCTTGATTTCGCTCATGGGGTACTCTTCGCAGAGGAGGGGGAGATCCTGCTCTATCCACGCATTCACCTGTTCTTCTACGCGGCGGATGTCTTGCTTAGAGATAGGGGCACTGCTTGCATCGAAGCGCAGACGGTCTGGCTCGACGAGTGAGCCCTGCTGGGCGATGTCGTCGCTGACGAGCGAGGTGAGAGCCTTCCCGAGAAGGTGTGTCGCCGTGTGGTTCGACTCGATGGCGCGACGACGGACGGTGTCGAGCGTGAGTGTGACGCTGTCGCCAGTCTTCGGAGCAAAATTCTCCTGCTTCTCGACGAGGTGAGCGCGTGCCTGTCCCATCTGCTGGACGGCGATGACGTCATAGTCTTGACCTCCGAGGTTGAGCGTGCCACCATCGCTGAGCTGACCACCCATTTCTGCGTAGAAGGGGGACTGGTCTGTGATGATGTAGTAGGCATCGCCTTCTTCGTGTACTTCGAGGATGCTGACGGTGCTGCTGTCTTCTGTGTAGCCTGTGAAGGCGGTCTGCGCGTCTGTCTTGATCTCAAGGGCGCGGACGAGTGTCTTCTTCTGGGCTGCCTTCGCGCGCTGACGCTGCTCTTCCATGAGGGATTCGAAGCGTTCTTCATCGACGCTGAGACCTTGCTCGCGGGCGAGGAGGGCGGTGAGGTCGATGGGGAAGCCGTATGTGTCGTAGAGCTTGAAGGCGAAGTCGCCGCTGATCTTGCCCGAGGCGGCTACTTCCTTGTCGAAGAGTTCGAGACCGCGGTCGAGTGTTTCGTTAAAGCTCTTTTCTTCGCGCTCCAGTACTTCGATGACGCGTTCGCGGCGTTCGACGAGCTCGGGGAAGATAGCACCCATTTCTGTGACGAGTGTGTCGACGAGCTGGGAGAGGAAGTTCGTGTTCTTCAGTCCGAGCTGGCGACCGTAGCGCACGGCGCGGCGCAGGATGCGGCGCAGGACGTAGTTACGGCCATTATTGCCGGGCAGTATGCCGTCGGCGATGGAGAAACTCAGCGTGCGGATGTGGTCAGCGATGACGCGGAAGGCGACACTTTCCTTTAGAGTCTCCTGCTGCTCGGCTGTCTGAGCGTCCGCGGGGTAGAGGTCGACGTACTGGCGACCAGAAATTTCTGAGATCTTCGCAAAGATGGGGCGGAAGATGTCTGTGTTATAATTAGAGACGCGCTTGCTGCAATCGGTGAAGCCTTCTGTACACTGGAGCATGGCGGTGACGCGCTCGAAGCCCATGCCTGTGTCGATGTGGCAGGCGGGGAGAGGGCGGAATGTGCCATCGCTCTCGGCATTGTACTGGATGAACACGAGGTTCCAGATCTCGATGCAGCGGTCGCTGTCCATGTTCACGAGCTTGCCCTCGCTGTCGCCCTCGAGAGTGAGGTCGATGTGGAGTTCGGAGCAAGGACCGCAAGGACCTGTCTCGCCCATCATCCAGAAGTTGTCCTTCACATTGCCATTTACGATATGTACCTTCGGGTCGACTCCCTTGCTGAGGAAGAGGCGTTCCCACACGGCGTAGGCTTCGTGGTCGAACTCACCGGGGTCACCTTCCTTCGGTGCGTACACTGTCGCATAGACGCGGCTCACGGGGAAGCCCCAGCGTTCGACGATGAGCTCCCATGCCCACTCGATGGCTTCTGTCTTGAAGTAATCGCCGAATGACCAGTTGCCGAGCATTTCAAACAGCGTGTGGTGGTAGGAGTCGAGACCGACATCCTCGAGGTCATTATGCTTCCCGCCCGCGCGGATACACTTCTGTGTATCCGCGGCGCGAGCTGGTTTCCATGGGGGCGTGGCTACTCCGAGGAAGTAGGGGACGAACTGGTTCATCCCAGCATTCGTGAAGAGAAGGCCAGGGCTCTGAGGCATCAGGGAGGCAGAGGGGACGATGCTATGCTGCTTTTCTTTGAAAAAGTCGAGGAAGCTCTGGCGGATCTGTGCGGCGGTCATCATATAATAAAATAAAGGATATAGTGCCTTTCTCGCGCGTGCGGGAATAGACAAAGATGCGCGTAAGGATACACTGATTAGTTGGCCATGTAAAGCGCATTCTCTATCAGCCTCTCTAGCAAGAGTGGAAAAATGCTCCATGCCTGAGATTATTCTTGCTGATGTGGCGGATCTTGTGTTAAGTATAAGTCCTCATTATATGAATAATTTTTCCTTCCAAAATCCGACAAAACTCATCATGGGTAAGGGTGAGATAGCCCAGCTCAGCAAGCTCCTCGACCCATCGAAGAAAATCCTTCTGACCTACGGTGGAGGTAGCATCAAGGCAAACGGTGTCTATGACCAAGTGAAAGAGGCTCTTGTCGGCTTCGACTACATCGAATTCTCAGGCATCGAGGCGAATCCACAGTACTCCACCATGATGAAGGCGGTGGAAATCGCGCGTGCCGAAGGCGTGGAGTTCCTTCTCGCAGTCGGTGGTGGTTCTGTCCTCGATGGGACGAAGTTCGTCGCCACGGCGGTCAATTATGATAAAACTCCCGATCCATGGGACTTCCTCGTGAATAGTGCTCTGTACGAAGGTGTACCCTCCCTGCCAGTCGCCTGTGTGATGACTCTGCCAGCCACGGGCTCGGAAATGAACTGTGGAGCGGTGATCTCCCGTGCGGAGCGTGATGAAAAGCTCGCCTTCCTGAATCCCGATAACTACCCCGTATTCTCCATCCTTGATCCCGAAGTCTGTTATTCACTACCCACGCGTCAACGTGCGAATGGTATAGCGGACACCTACTGTCATACACTGGAGCAGTACCTCACTTATCCCAGCGAAAGCCGTGTACAAGACCGCTTCGCCGAGGGTATTCTCCTTACGCTCCAAGAGATCGCGCCCTCCGCTCTGAGTGGCGATGATTACGACACGATGGCGAACTTCATGTATAGCTCCACCTTTGCGCTGAATGGTATCATCGGCATGGGGGTGTCACAGGACTGGACGACGCATATGATAGGGCATGAGTTGACCGCTCTGTACGGACTGGATCACGCGGTGACGCTCGCTATTGTCGAGCCTGCTGTACTTTCTGTCATGCGTAAAGAAAAGGAAGAAAAAATCCTTCAATACGGCGAACGCCTCTGGGGTATCACCGAGGGGGGTGTCGAAGAGCGCGTCGATGCGACCATCGCAGCCCTGCGCTCCTTCTACGAGAGCCTTGGTATTAAAACACGCCTTTCAGACCATGGAATCGGTGATGAGAACTTCGCTGTCATCGCTGAGCGTTTCCGCTCACGCGGCTGGAATCTCGGAGAGCGTGGTCTGGTCACCCCTGAGAAGACTGTAGAGATTCTTCAATCAGCTCTTTAATTACTAACGCTTCTCCCCTTCCTTCTACCCTATGGGCGCGTACGAAGCCGTTCTCTACATCCTGACCTGCACAGGGATACTCTTTATCTCACAGCTGAGTCCTGGTCCTGACTTTATCCTCGTTATCCGCACCGCTCTGAATAAGGGCTGGCGTGCGGGCGCGTGGCTCGGGATGGGGATAGGCGCGGGTGGTCTGATTCATATCTCGCTTTTCTGCTTATGGGGTACATGGCTGCTGGAGCAGAGCTGGAGCTCTTATCTCGTGGTCGCAGCGGGGGCGTGGCTGCTCTACCTCGCCTATAATATTTTTAAGGCAGCTTGCGAGACGCGCAAGCAGCGCGCGGTGCTCGGCTTTGAAGCCGCGGCGGAGACGCAAATACCCATGGGCACGCGACGCGCGCTCTTCATGCAGGGTTTTGTTTGTAATCTGCTTAATGTGAAATTCGTCCTCTTCATCGCCAGTATAGGCCTATGGGGGATGGAGCAGTATGCGAGTAGCTATGTATGGTACGCGGGGGTGTTCATCCTTGCTCTTACCTTCGTGAACTCCGTGGGCTGGATCGTCTGGAGTCTCCTCTTTCAGTGGAAGCCGCTGCGTGCCTATTATAAGAAATACGAGCCGACGATTGACACGATATTTGCTTTACTTTTGGCTCTGCTTGCCCTTTCTATGGTCATTGGGAGCTTGATAGAGGGTGCTTTTTGATTTTTTTTCTCAGAAAAAGAGTAAAATTTGTATTGCCAAAAATGACACTTCATGATATAAGACGGTGCTTTTTTAGCGAGCAAATCACCCAATAATATAAACTAAAACAGACAAATGGACCCAAAATTACTATTCTGGATCGTGCCTATCGCTTCCATTATCGCCCTTGTCTTCGCTGCGATGTTCTTCGTAGAGATGAAAAAGGCTGATGAAGGAACCGACCGTATGAAGGAGATTGCAGGTTATGTGCGCGAAGGCGCGATGGCCTATCTTAAGCAACAATACAAAGTTGTTTCTGTCTTCTTCGTTCTCATTGCTGGCGTTTTCGCTGCAATGGCTTACTTCGACATGCAAAACGACATCGTACCTGTCGCTTTCATCACCGGTGGTCTCTTCTCCGGTCTTGCTGGTTACGTAGGTATGAAGACAGCCACATACGCCTCTGGCCGTGTGACGCAAGCTTGCCGTGATGAAAAAGACGGCCTCAATCAGGGTCTCAAGCTCGCATTCCGTTCGGGTGCTGTTCTTGGTCTTACTGTTGTTGGTTTCGGTCTTCTTGATATCTCTGCATGGTACCTCATCCTCGAACATACATCACTTCTTGACAACTACTCTGGTGCTCAGAAGCTCGTCCATATGACAGCGATTATGCTGACATTCGGTATGGGTGCGTCTCTGCAGGCTCTCTTTGCTCGCGTCGGTGGTGGTATCTACACGAAGGCTGCTGACGTAGGTGCTGACCTTGTCGGTAAGACTGAGTTCGGTTTCAACGAAGATGATCCACGTAACCCTGCTACCATCGCTGACAATGTCGGTGATAACGTCGGTGACGTTGCTGGTATGGGTGCTGACCTTTACGAATCCTACGCTGGTTCCATCCTTGCTTCCGCTGCTCTCGGTGCTGCTGCTTTCGCAGCCATCGGCTACGACGAAGCTCTTAAGGCCGTTCTTGCTCCGATGATCATCGGTGCTGTCGGTGCTATCCTTTCCATTATCGGTGTCTACCTTGTCCGTACGAAGCCAGGTGCTTCTCAGGCACAGCTCATGGGCTCCCTTAACTTCGGTATCAATGTTTCTAGCGTACTCATCGCTGTTGCATCCGCTGGTATCCTCTATGTTCTCGGAATCGACAACTGGCTCGGTCTCTGGGGCGCAATCGTCATCGGTCTCATCGTGGGTATCGCCATCGGTAAGGTAACCGAGTACTACACATCCTTCGACTACAAGCCTGTAAAGTTCATCGCTGAAAACGCGACAACGGGTCCTGCTACTGTTATCATCTCTGGTATCGGTGTCGGTATGATCTCCACTTGCTGGCCTGTTCTCTTCATCGTTCTCGGAACGATCGGTGCTTATCTCAGCGCCGCTGGTACATGGTCATTCTCCGCTGACACCATGTCAGT
>CAYJJD010000009.1:0-57641 GCA_964370425.1 uncultured Akkermansia sp.
GTTATTGATATTTTAGAGGCAGATTTCTACATGCTCTCTATTTGGGACACGTGTGTATTCTGACGCAGTGCCGAAAATTCGACCTTGCCACCCGCTTTTCTTCTTGTTATACTGTCATATTATTGATTTCCTCAGTATATCTACATTCCCCCTTTTTTGTTTCGATTATGATATTTAATATGAACACTGTACTCGCGAGCGCAGTCTGCCTAGTCAGTACGTTTACAGCTCTAGCGGCTGCCCCTTTACTTGCAGGGAAGAAAATTCTCTATATTGAGAGAGAGCAGTATCTTGAAGATCATCATAACACGGCCACCTTATTCCAAGTAGGCGAGATCAATGAAGGCTCGTTCCGTGGAGGGAGTGCGATGCGGATTTATGATATGGATAGCCAGAGTATCACCACGCTTCTGGAATCAAAGGATGGTGTCATTCGTGATCCTGAGTTATCCTATGACGGCACGAAGATAGTCTTCTCCATGCGTCTTAGTAAGGAGGGTTTTTACCACATCTATGAGATGGATGTAGATGGAAAGAATCTCAAGCAATTGACCCGTGCGAATTCTGTTTCTGACATCGACCCCGCGTATCTGCCTGATGGCAGCATCGTGTTCTCATCCACCCGTCAGCCGAAGTACTGCATGTGTAATCGTCACATCATGGCGAATCTCTTTAGGATGGAGGCCGACGGTGCGAATATAGAGCAGATAGGCATGAGTACCCTCTTCGAGGGCCATGCTCATGTCCTGAGTGATGGGCGCATTCTCTATGACCGCTGGGAGTATGTGGATCGCAACTTTGGTGACGCGCAGGGGCTGTGGACGGTGAATCCCGATGGGACGAAGCATAGCATTTACTATGGTAATAATACAGCATCCCCTGGTGGGGTGATCGATGCCCGGCAGATTCCAGACACGGATCTCGTCGTCTGCGTCTTTGCGGCCTGCCATGAGCAGCCATGGGGCGCGCTCGCTGTACTGGATAGGAAAAAAGGCGTCGATGGGAAGGATTCCGTCGTGACTCTCCTGCCCGTGAGCACGCGTCCGCTTCTCGACCACGGTCACCTCGACTCTTTTCAGGATCTCACGCATATGCCTTATTTTGTAGAAGATCCCTTCCCGCTTAATAAGGATAACTTCCTCGTGTCGAGCAGCCCTATAGGTGATGCTCCGAAGAAATCAAAATCAGGTCTCTTCGTCATGAGCACCGATGGTAAGCGTGAACTCATCCTAGAGGGGGAGAAGGGGCTGTTCGATCCCATGATTATCGAAGCGCGCCCGAAGCCTCCTATGATACCTAGTCAGCGTTCTACGGAGAAGGGCATGGGAGTCTTTTATGTTCAGAATGTCTACGAAGGCACGCATATGCAGGGCGTGAAGGCGGGCGAGGCGAAGTACCTACGCGTCATCGAATCCCCAGAAAAGCGCACATGGACTCGCGGTGGCTGGGGCGGTCAGGGGGAGCAAGCTCCAGCGGTGAACTGGCATAGCTTCGAGGTGAAGCGCATCCTCGGTGATGTGGAAATTTCACCCGACGGCTCGGCTAATTTTAAAGCCCCCTCGGGTAAGTTCCTCTACTTCCAGCTCCTTGATAAGGATAAGAAGATGATTCAGTCCATGCGTAGCGGAACGATGCTCATGTCTGGTGAGGTGAATGGCTGCATAGGCTGCCACGAGGATAGGCTGAACGTCCCGCCCCCCATGGGGCGTATCCCCCTAGCTCTCCGTAAGAAGCCTGTCGACATCCAGCCATGGCAGGGTAAGGAGCCTAGATCCTTCTCTTATGCGCAGCAGGTGCAGCCCATCTTAGACAGACGCTGTGTGTCCTGTCATGACTGGGATGATGGTCGCCTCGTGCTCGCAGGGGATAAGAACCCTTTCTTTAATGCCTCTTACATCAATCTCTATGTAGCGAAGCAGCTCAAGCTCGTCGGAGGTGGTCCTGCTGCCATCCAACAGCCTCGATCATGGGGGAGTCATGCGAGTCCTCTCACAGCAGTCATAGAAGGGAAGAAGGTCGAGCACCCAGCGCACCATCTCACAGCGGAAGAGAAGGAAGTCCTCTACGCATGGATGGATGTGAATGGCGTGTATTACCCAGTGTATGAATCGGCATTTGATTCAGAGCTCGCGGGGCGCAGCCCATTGAGTCATCCAGAGACCCAACGTCTGGCAGAATTAACTGGGGTGAATCTATTTCACCTCGCGGCTCATTACCGCCAGCACATGGCTCAGATCTCCTTTGAACGACCTGAGAAAAGCCCCATACTCGCCTCGCTGGAAAAGGATAGCCCTGAGTATAATGAAGCCATCGCTATCATTTCCCTCGGAGCGAGACGACTCAAGCTAACTCCGCGTGGTGATATCGAATCCGAGCTCACGACCCACCCACGACTTAAACAGCAGTTAGAGAACTACGCCCTACGCCTACAGGAGCAGGAAAAATTCAAGCAAGCCCAAGAAAGCGGTACAAAAGCCTATGATCCATAAATATTTATTCAGAAGCATGCTCCTTATGATGACCCTGATGACCCTGATGACCCTGATATCGTCCAGCCTCACGCGGGCACAGGATGGAGCACCGCAGTACACGACAGACATCGCTCTGAACAGCGCGGACGAACTCGTGCTCGCGCAGAAGGGGCTACGCTGCCTTGATGTGTACTCTGCGGATGGGGAGAAAAAGCTACGCAGCATCGCGCTGAGCCAAGCTCCGACGGGCTTAGCCGTGAGGGGTGATCTCGCCTACGTCACGACCTTTGAAACAGCAGGAAAGCTCGAAGTCGTCTCACTGAGCACGGGAAACCCCGTATTCAGCCTCCCGCTCGGCTCGGGTGCCTGTGCCCCAGTCCTCAATGCCGCGGGCGATACCTGCTACGTCTGCCTGCAATTCGCCAACAGCGTGGTGAGAATAGACCTGAAATCACGTCAAGTCGTCGATGAGGTCAAGGTACGGCGCGAGCCAAAGCATAGCATGCTGAGCAAGGATGAGAAGACGCTCTACGTCGCGAACTTCCTCCCTGACCAGCGCGCGGACATAGACCACGTCTCCTCGCTCATTTCTGTCATCGAGCTGCCTCGCTTTAAGAAGACAAAGGACATCTCACTCGCGAATGGCAGTAATGCGCTGCGTGCCATGGCTCTGTCACCCGATGGTCAGTACCTCTTCGCCACGCATAACCTCGGTCGCTTCATGGTGCCTACCTCCCAGCTTCAGCAGGGATGGATGAACACGAGTGCCTTTAGTATCATCGACACGGTGACACAGCAGTACCTATGCAGCGTGCTCGTCGATGAGCCAGAGCGCGGAGCGGCGGGCGTATGGGATATCCTAAGCCTTCCTGAGCACATCCTCATCACGCACTCAGGGACGCATGAGCTGAGCATCATTCAGTACGCGCCCATGCTGGAGCGTCTGCATCAGTATGAGGATAAAGAAGCTCTCTCCTACGATCTCCACTTCCTCTACGGCATACGTCAGCGTGTCGCCCTGCAAGGTAATGGTCCTCGTGCGATGCTGCACAGCGGTGATGACATCATCATCCCTACGTATTTTGCCGATGTGCTCAACAGGGTAGAATTAAGCTCTGCGAAGGTCTCATCCGTGAATCTCAATCCCCATCGCATCGAGACAGATGCCCAGAGGGGGGAGAAGTACTTCAACGACGCGTCGCTCTGTTTCCAAAACTGGCAGAGCTGCAATGGCTGCCACCCTGGTGACGGACGCACAGATGGGCTGAACTGGGACTTGCTGAATGACGGCATAGGTAACCCGAAGAACTGCAAGAGTCTACTATACAGCCACGTTACCGCCCCTAGCATGATCACAGGCATACGCGCCGATGCAGAGACGGCCGTGCGCAAGGGATTCACGCACATACAGTTTTTCAAAGTGGATGAAGAGCGCGCAAACGATGTCGATGCCTACCTAAAATCCCTGCGCCCCGTCGCCAGCCCCTACCTGATAGATGGCAAGCTCTCGGCGAAGGCTGAGCGCGGGCGCGAGGTTTTCCTACGCCTCCGCTGCGACAGCTGCCACAGTGGTCCTTATCACACGGATGGAAAAAGCTACCGCATCGGCGAGGACGTAGAAATGAAACAGGGCTGGGACACTCCCACCCTGTGCGAAACATGGCGCACCGCCCCTTATCTCTTTGATGGACGTGCACACAGCATGAAAGATGTGTACTCCATCCACAAACACGGTATCCCAGAAGATGTGAAAGCAGAAGAAATCGACGCTTTAACCGAATATGTTTTATCTCTTTAAATCAGTACCAATAGTACAACTAGTATATCTAGTCTGTCTGTGCAGTGTCGCTCTCAGCGAAGCATCGCATCAGGGGCATGATTACTTCCATGAGCTCAACTACACGAAGCCCGAGGCGATAGCAGCCGCCATCGCGGATATGGAGAAGCTGGAAGGCTTCGACGCAGAGCAGGCGAGACGTGATCTCGATGAACTCCAGCGTCTCTATCATCAAGGCTTCAGTCATATCAGGAAAAATGACCCCGATGCCCTCGCTCGTGCGCAGCGTGTGCTGGAACTGAAGCGAAAGATCCTGCTATCCCATCCTGAGCTGAAAGACGCGAAAATCATAGCCAGCCGCTACCAGCTAGGAAAAAGAGCCCGCCGCGCGAATGCCGCCGCGCTGGGCATGCCTCATAATAACTGGAGTTCGCAGATTGACGCATCACGACGTGGATTCCAAGCCTCCATCGTGGAACTGAGCAATTTACAAGCACAGCCCAGCCTCCGCGAAATCTACAGCCCAGAGTCGGGCTCTTCTGTCGCGGGACTACGCCTACACTGGGATGCCGACCGCATGCTCTTCACGCAGACCTGCCCTGACAAGCTGTGGAATGTCTTTGAGATCAAGCTCGATGGATCGGGCTTGACTGAATTAATCCAGCACGATGAGCCTGATCTCGACTTCTTCGATGCGACCTACCTCCCCGATGGGCGCATCATCGCGAACTCGAACATAGGCTACAATGGTGTCCCCTGTGTGAATGGAGAGGAGGCCGTGTCGAATCTCATCCTCTACACTCCCGAGAGCAAGAACATACGTCGCCTCACCTTCGATCAGGATGCGAACTGGAATCCCACCATCATGAATAATGGGCGCGTCATGTACACGCGCTGGGAGTACACGGATCTGACACACTACTACTCGCGCATCGTGATGCATATGAATCCCGATGGCACGGAGAACAAGGCTCTGTACGGCAGTGGAGGTATGTTCCCGAACAGCACCTTTGACATTCAGCCCCTACCTGGGCATGCTTCCTCCTTCATCGGTGTCATCTCTGGTCACCATGGTGTCGTGCGTGCAGGGCGACTCATCCTCTTCGATCCCGCGAAGGGACGCAAGGGGAGTGCTGGCATGCTACAGGAAATCCCCCACAGCAAACGCCCTATCAAGGAAGAGATCCGAGATCATCTCGTCGATGGCGTGTGGCCTCAGTTCCTCAGCCCCTCTGTCGTCAGTAACAAGTACTTCCTCGTCGCGGCAAAACTCACGCCGCGCTCACTCTGGGCGATTTACCTCGTCGATGTCTTCGATAACATAACCTGCATCATGCAGCTGGAGGACGCAGGTCTGACCACTCCTCAGCTCGTCAAGAAACGCCCCACCCCGCCCGCCATTCCCGATCGTGTGAACTTAGCGGACAAGGAAGCGACCTTCTTCATTCAGGATATTTACCAAGGCGAAGGCCTCCAAGGCGTGCCGCGCGGTACAGTGAAGTCGCTGCGCATCTTCGCCTACGAGTACGCTTACATGCAGACGGTTTCCGACCATGACTGGCAGGGGATACAGTCAGGCTGGGACATCAAGCGCAGCCTCGGCAGCGTGCCCGTAGAGGAAGATGGATCTGTGATATTCAAAGCCCCAGCGAACACCCCCATCTCCATCCAGCCCGTGGATGAGAACGGCGCGGCCGTGCAGTGGATGCGCAGCTGGGTCACAGGGCAGCCGGGTGAAGTGGTTTCCTGTGTGGGTTGCCATGAGAATCAGAATCAAATCGTCATCCCACGACGCGTCCTCGCGTCGAAGAAGAAGGCTTCCCCCTTAGAGCAGCCCGAGGGAGGGACGCGCTCCTTCACCTTCGATCTGGAGATACAGCCCATTCTCGACCGCGCCTGTATCGCCTGTCACGATGGCGAAAGCATCGCTATCGACTTCCGAGGCGGTAAGAAGGATAAGCTCGGCTTCGGGACATCCTATATTAATCTACACCCCTTTGTACGCCGCCAAGGAGGCGAAGGTGATCTGACTGTGCTGACACCCTACGAGTACTACCCAAACACGAGCGAACTCGTCCGCATGCTTAAAAAGGGACATAGTAATGTACAACTCACAGAAAAAGAATGGCGTAAAATTTACCAATGGATAGGCTACAACGCCCCGTATCGCGGCAGTTTCAGGCATAACCAAACGGTAAAAATGCCCTTTGTCCGCAATGGAGGTGAGCAGTACCATCGCCGCATCGAGCTGAAGAACAAGTACGCGCTGGACTCAGGCGTGGACTGGAAGAAGGAGATCGAGGACTACGCGGCGACGCTTAAGGACGCGCCTCCCATCGTCGCGGTGAAGCCTCCCGCAGTCGTGAAAGCACCAGCCCCAGAGCTGGAAGTCGCCTCATGGCCATTCTCCGCCGAGCAAGCCCAGCGCATGCAGGCGCAGCTAGGAGAGACGCGCAAGCGCATCGAGATAGCCCCAGACATCCACATGGATATGGTACGTATCCCCGCTGGATCTTACGTCATGGGGAGCGCGACGGGAGAGCCCGATGCCACGCCACGGATCGTGCATATCAAGAAGGCATTCTGGATGTCTGAGCTCGAAGTGAGCAATGCGCAGATGCGCGCCCTCATGCCCGAGCATGACAGCAAGTTCATCGACCAGCTCTGGAAGGATCACGTCGTCGCAGGCTACCCTGCAAACAAGGACGATCAGCCAGCCATACGCCTGAGCTATGACAAGGCGATGGAATACTGTAGGCTCTTGAGCGAAAAGACAGGACTACGGATGACTCTGCCGACAGAAGAGCAGTGGGAATGGGCCTGCCGTGCGGGCAGTGACAAGGATTTCTGGTTCGGCGACATAGGCAGTGACTTTGGGAAGTTCGATAACCTCGCGGATCAGACCACGCTTAAGTTCGCAGTGTCAGGTGTGAACCCTCGCCCCATGAATCCGAATAACTACAAGTACAAGCACTACACCTACCTACCGAAGGATGAATCCGTCGATGATGGACAGCTCGTGACGGTGGGAGGTAAGAAATATGCTCCGAACCCCTTCGGACTGTACAACATGCACGGCAATGTCGCGGAATGGACACGCTCGGGCTCGGGTGAGAATCGCGTGGTGCGCGGTGGCTCCTACTTCGAGCGACCGAAGTACTCTACGGCGCACAGCCGTAAGGAATATTTCCACTACCAGCCTGTGTTTAACGTGGGATTCCGTGTGATTCTGGAAGAAGAGTAATGATCAGCCGCAGCATCAGATTCCTAGGCTCACGCGGTTTGGCTTATGCCTTACTCGCGCTCTACGCGCTGATTCTAGCCATCGCGACATGGGTAGAGAGCAGGGAGGGGACAGCCTTCGCGCAGGAGTGGATCTACCACGCGCCCGCGTTCATCGCCTTCCAAGCCTTCATCGCTCTGAATCTGATACTGGGGATGCTACGCGCTCCCTACCTCAGGCAGGGACGCTATGGGCTATGGCTGCTGCATGCGTCTATCATCGTCATACTCGGAGGAGCTCTCGTGACGCATGTAACGAGCCGTGAGGGCTACATGCACCTGCGAGAGGGGCAGACCGCCTCCTATATGCAGCAGCGAGATGGCAAGGAAGCCAAGAACGTGGATCTCCCCTTCGCGCTAGAGTTAAAAGACTTCATCCTCAAGCGATACCCTGGCTCGACCAGTCCGTCCTCCTACGAGAGTAAGCTTATCCTTCATGAGGGTGGGCAGGGCGGGCAGAAAAGCGAGGTGCTCATCCGCATGAATCACACGCTGGATGTGCAGGGTTACCGCGTGTTCCAGCTCTCTTACGATCCCGACGAGCGCGGCAGTATTCTGCTCATTAGCGAAGACTGGCTCGGCCGTCGCATCACTTACACGGGTTATATCTTGCTGACGCTGGGGTTCATGCTCTGCTTCTGGAGCAAGCAGGGGCGCGTGAGGCAGCTGCTTGCTAGGCTGGCGAGTAGTTCTTGTTTCTTCATCGCGGGTTTACTCACTGTCGCTGAGGGCGCAGAGTTCGCGGATCTTGCTTCTTCCATAGTCCCTGCTGAGGAGGCTCAACGATTCGCAGATCTCCCCATGCAGGACACGCAGGGGCGTATCGTCCCTGTCGAGACCTTTGCATCACAGGTCTTACGAAAGCTGCACCGTGATGAGCTGGTGAACGGCTGGAATGGGGAGCAGTTCCTGCTCAGCCTCTGGCTCATGCCCGAGGCATGGGCTCATATCCCGTTCATAGCCGCGCCGAATCCCGACATCGCAGAGTATTATGGACTGGAGCTGGGGGAGGACGGCATGATCGCCTTTGCCGATGCGTTCACGCCTGCGGGTAATTATAAGTTTCAGGCAGAGCTGGAGCAGATCTACCTCAAGAAGTCAAACGAGCGCAGCCGCTACGACAAGGATATGCTGAAGCTAGACGAGAGGCTGAATCTCTACCACCAGCTCATGGAGTTCCAGCTGGTGAAGCTGTTTCCTAAATTAGCTGATCCTCAGCAGCGATGGTTCGCGATGGGGGATGACTGGGCGGAGCATTTCGAGGGGGAGGAGGCCATGTTCGTCAGCAAAATTCTCCCCGTGTACCTAGGTGAAGTACGCGCGGCTCTCGCGGGGAGTGGAAGCTGGGAGGAGGCGACGCACATTCTCTCGCTCATCACGCTGTATCAGGAGGCAAAGGGGAAGCAGTCTGGGCTGGATAGATCGAGGATAGAAGCGGAGCTGCGCTACAATGACTGGCGTATTTTCTCGCGCGCACAGTTAGCTTATTTCATCTTAGGCGGCGTGATGCTCTTGCTTGCGTGGCTGCGCTTGCTCGGAGCTCAGCGTAGCTGCCGTATTTTCTTTGTCCTGCTATGGCTTTGCGCGTTCGCTGTGGCAGGTCTGCATGCTTACAGCATGGGATTGCGCTGGTATATAGCGTCCTATGCGCCGTGGAGTAATTCATATGAAACGATGGTTTATATCGCATGGATGAGTGCGGTGCTGGGTCTCGTCGCAGCGCGGCGTTCGCACTTCGTAGCGGCGATCTCGGTGCTCTTCGCTGGCATCGTGCTATTCGTGTCTTCTCTGAGCTGGATGGATCCACATATGAGCCCGCTTGTGCCAGTGCTTCAGTCGCTGTGGCTGATGTTTCACGTCGCCGTCATCGTCGCAGCTTATGGCTTCTTCGGCATCGCGTTTCTCTTGGCTCTGAGTAATCTCATCCTCATGTGCCTACGAGGAAAAAAAGCCGATGCTCACATCCAACGGCTCAGCGACATCAAGGAAATTCTCCTGTGGATAGGTCTCAGCCTCATGATCATCGGCAGCTGCCTCGGGGCGATATGGGCGAATGAGTCATGGGGGCGTTACTGGGCATGGGATCCGAAGGAAACATGGGCACTCATCACCATAGTCTGTTACCTGCTCTGCACGCATCTGCGCATGCTGCCGAGCCTCTACAGTCTGTATAGCTTTAATGCGCTGACCATGTTTAGCTTCTTATCCGTACTCATGACTTATTTTGGCGTGAATTACTTCTTGAGCGGTATGCACTCGTATAATTCGAGCCAGCTGCCCGAGGGCATCATGCTGTATCTAAGCCTGAGTGTGGGGGCTATGCTTCTCCTCGCGGCCGTAGCGCGTCTTCGACGCTGTTAACGCAGCCATGTGAGGCGATGCCACAGCTTCTCTAGTGGGCCTTGCTTGAATCGTCTCAGGTAGTGCCCGCTCAGCGCTATCTGGAATACGAGCACGAGCAGACCCAGCATCACGCTCAAGAAGGTTCCGAGATAAGTCGCGAGGTGGAAGCCCCACGCGTAAAATAATACGGCGCAGATGACCGATGCTCCCACAAAGTTCGTCAGGCTCATGCGTCCATAGATGCTGAGTTTTCTAGTCAGGTAGGCTTTCGGAAAAACGCGGAACAGCAGCACGAGTGCCATCATCGTCACCAGTGACGCAAGCAAGTTGAGATACACAGTCCATACTGCCAGATCGCCCAGCCAGCCCATCACCAGGCTGAGCTTTAGAGCGAGGAAGGCTAGCCATAGGATTCCCCCTACGCTGAGCAAGTAGCGGTAAGACTTTTCCACAAAGCGCGTACGGTACAGCACGATGCCTAAGAGGAAGAGTCCGAATGTCTGGCTGATTCTCCCCGTCTCGATCGCCCACGCGAGAGCGGCTTTCACCCCCACGGTGGCATTCGCATAAGCAGCGATGAAGAAGTTCTCCTCTTTCGCCCCGGCGATGAGCTCGGTATAGTAAATATCAGTGAGTCCAGGGTAGAAGGGATAAAAGCCGTGGATGAGGTCGGGAATCTGCGCGAATGCTAGCAGGGCTAAGACGAGTAGAAGCTTATTGCCCAGTTTGATGAGCGGGATGACGAGGAGCATCACGAGCGCGTAGAAAACGAGGGGATCACCCCCCATGAAAAATGCGGCATTCAGAAAGCCAAAGCCAAGAAGTAGCACCATGCGCCATGCCATGCGGAGGCGGAAGTCCTCACCGCGCGCCGCGCGCTTCTCCCACTGTAGAGCGTAGGTGAAGCCGAAGAGTAAGGCGAAGATGGCGTAAGCTTTATTCTCAAAACAGTAGTAGAGGATGAACTTCGAGCTCTCATTCAGCGATACGAGCCACTCAGGCTGCGCCCACTGCATCGTCGCGGCGTAAAGAAATTGGTTCGAGCAGTGTATCAGCAGAATAGCAGCTACGGCGAAGCCTCTCACCGCGTCGATAACTTCTATTCGCGGGCTAGGCTTAATGAAAGTCTCACTCATGGGGGCTACTCTAAGGAAACGTAGCCCGCTTTTCAAGATTATTATCCCTTGACATATCCCTTTTTAACTTATGATAACTGACGGCGGCGGCGCGCGAGCAAGGCGGTGAGTGCCAGCAGGCTGAGGCTAGCCGTGCTGGGTTCTGGAACGGCAACGGCTTGGAATAAGAGCTGACCTCCACCTTGATCACCTAGGCTGTTCATCATGAATACCATACCATCGCTACCCATCCTGATATTGCTGAAATCTACGCCCTCTACCATGTCACTGCTGACACCTGTGAGGCTGAAGGTGAAGCTGCCATCTTCTGATACGCTCCCTAGGTCTACTCCATTGAGTTCCAAGTAAAGTTGCCCCTCTATCGTCGCCTTACCCAGCACATAATTCAGTCCGTCTATGGCGTAAATGTCCAGCGACTCACCATCCAAGGTCTCAGACTGTGATATGGTGACATCCATGCTAGAGTTACTGATCGTGATGACATCCTCCAGCGTGACTATAGCCCTCTGGTGGCTCGAGAATGTGGATTCATCGAGGGAGCTAAAGTGCGTGTTCTCAAAACGAAGAGCCGCGTCACCATTCATGATGAACTGGAGATCAGCCCCCATATCACCGCCTTCGATGACATTCCCCGCGTCACTGATATAGAGTCGGCTAGAGGAGATATCTGTGTTTTCAAAATACGCGCCATCTATCACAATACTCTGGATAGGATTACTGCTCAGCTGTGCATTACTCACGTGTACATTACTAAAGCTTGTGGCTACAGCTATGCCTTTCTCTGTCTTATCGAATGCGGCGATGCTCATGTCTCCCTTATTTGTTAATGTCACATGGGTGAACTCGATTCGTTCGACGCTGTTATCCACGCTGAGGGCACTATCACCGGGGGCGATGCAGATTTCCCCTGCTTGCAGGACTCCTGTTCCGATGAGTTCTGAGCGCGATGCTAAGGTGTTACTCATGACGAGTCGCCCTTGCCCCATTAAGTTAAGGTTATTCAGGCTGGCTACGCTTTCATAGAAGTTTAGTTCTCCGTCGTATAGTGAGTAGCTGGAAGTGATGGAGCTTACGTGGATGCTCGCGCGTCCTTCCCCTGTCAGATGCAGCCTTGAGAACTGGCAGCCCTTCGTCAGGTGTATGTCCTGCCCTGCATGACGTATCATCGAGATCTCGCTCGTGTCTTCTATTTCAAAGCTGTGCTGGATGTATGTTCTTCCTTCTGAACTAGCTCCGAGTATCGCACCGTTTTCAAGATTGATTAACAGGGCACCTCCCGTGGCCTTCGCGTAGTCGGTGCTGCTATTCTGCTGCCCGAAGAGAAGTGAAGCACCTGATTCTATATTAATCGTGGAGTCAGCCACCCCGACATAGTGTCCACCCTCACGCAGATCTAATGTGCCACCAGCCTTTACATTGATTGTACCGCTTCCGCTGCCATCACCGATGATTCTGGACTCTGAGATGAGCGTGCCTTCTACATTCACCACACCGTTCTCTGCTGCAGAGGATAATCTGAAAGAGTCTGTACCATAAAGATGCAGGGTGGAGTTTTCTAGTATGTCAGCATTCCCCGCTCCTATCGAGAGTCCATTGACATGGTGGATGCCTTCCCCTTTCAGCGTGATCGTGCCTCCGTCTGGTGCGAGGTCTACACCGAGCTCATACAGGACGGCATGCTGCGCGAGATCGATGCTGTAGTCCGTCGAGCTACGCACGTAAGCAGACGCGATAGAGCTCAGCTCGGCATTTTCTTGTAGTTGTAAAGTCGCGCCCGAGCTGATATCTATGCCTGCGATGGCGTGGCTGCTGCCACCGAGTACCATCGTGCCTGTGCCTGTATGAACGCTGCCTCTGTAATCGCTGAGCTGTTCTACAGTCGTTATCCCATCTCCAGTCGCATGGACGCTACCTTCTCCACCGATAGCTCCCGAGTAGGTCATGCCGCTGCTCAGATGCAGCGCAGTCGATGAATCGACCTCGATCTGGGCGGCGGTACTGCTGAGAAGATGCAGCTCAGCGGCTCGGCTCTCTATGCGACCTGAGAAGTCGTCCAGATTATCCATACGGAGTTCACTGGTGACGGAGGAGCGCAGTGTGCCATCGCCTGAAATGTGCTGGCTAAACGCGGTGCGGTCATCAAGATCCAGTGTCGCATCCGCGTGCAGCATCGTGCTTTCGCGTGCATCATCGGCTCTGCTAAAGTGGTAAGTTCCATCCTTTAACTCGACATGTCCACTGTAGCCTGCGAGCCATTCTTGGGCTTCGAGCTCAGCCCCCTGCATATCGAGGATGACGCTAGATGTCTGCGCATCTGCGGCTTCTTCGATGCGGCTAGCAGTACTCAAGGCATTTCCCTCGATGACGAGGCTCGCGCCTTCTGTTAAGATGAGCTGTGGTACATGGAGTGCAGCTCCTTGGTTTTTCATCGTGAGCTCGACGCCATCGACGACGATGCGATGAGAGTAGAGTTCTTCTGAGCTGAGGTTCAGCACTGCGTCTGCGCCCTCGAATTTAATGCGTGCATTATCGGCGAAAACCTGATCTCCTTCGAAGCCTCCCACGCCCACGCTGAGGTTTAGCTCACCTCCGCCGAAGACGAGCTCGTCGAAGAGGCGCGTTCCTGTAAGCGTGCCATTTGCTTGGAAGTCCCATAAGAAATCATCACAACCTAGCCCCACGATATTACTGCAGTTAAGTGTCGCAAAGCTGCTGCTCTCATTTCCTGTGAAAATGTTATAGGTGAAAATATTATGCTCTTCTGTCACTTGTAGATTATCGAGATTAATCCGCGTGTCATGGGCAAAGTCGAGACTGCCGCCATGGCTGACGATGCTATGGCTTAGCGTGAGCTCAGAGCCTATCGTGATCACACCGCCATTCTGCGTGATGCGTCCCGATATATTTCCTCCTGCGCTCAAGTCGAGAAGTGATGAGTCTCCCGTAAGAGTGATGTCTCCAGTAAGTGAGCTATGCTCCGTCGCGACGAATGCCCCACTGACGCTGATTCCTTTCTCCGCGATGAGGCTTCCCGCTCCGTCTACAGAGAGAGTATTCCCCTCAGAGACATTCAGCGCATGTGCGTAGCTGAGACGTGCGTTTTCGCCTAGCTCGATGCGGTGGCTCACGTCATTAGCCTCTGCTTGGGTGAAGCGATGCTGCTGATTCTCCGCTAAGCCGAAACTAGCTCCAGCAGACATGATAATATCCGTATCAGCGTGCGCACTAGAGCCTAGTATGAAGCTCTTTCCCGAGCCTATGTAGACATCCCCTGCATACTCTGACATACCTGTCGCGAGAACACGCTGGGCTGCTGTGCCTTCGAGATGAAGCTCCGCACCGCTCCCTCCAGAGAGAGCGATGTCTATATCCTTCGTTCCGTCCATCCAGACGCGCCCATGAATATCCGCGGACTGTAGCTTTTCAGATGTTTCACTGATATGAAGCGTCGACTCTGCCGCGACACTCAGACTGTCTGTCGCGAGCTCGCCAAGACGAGTGACGCCTTCGCCTGTGATGTTCAGATGCGCGCTATCGACGGTCTGCTTCACGGTAAAATCTTGATTTTCAACACTGCTAATCGTGTGGCGACCGCCTTCTTCCCAGATGAAGCTGTGGGGCGTACTGATGCTACCCTCCCCAGAGGCGGCTAGAGTCGAGCCGTCTTCCATGGTGATTTGCAGGCTCTTAGCCACGCCTCCATTGCTGAAGTCGGTGTCCGCGTCTATCTGATTTCCCAAGAGAAGGGTAGAACCCGATTTCGCGTAAATATTCGAGGTGAGATCCTGTCGCAGCTGTATCTGCGCCCCTTTCTTCAGCTCAAGACGACCGCCCTCTTCGATATAGAGCGAGGCGTGTCCATCCCATGAGGACATGGCGGCGTCTGAGATGAGTGTACCATGGATGAATATCTCGTTATGCGCATTCTCCTCCGAGATCTGGAATGAGCCGCGCCCCTCAGCACTGGCGTAATCATTCGTACCGACGATGTGGAGTGTCGTGTCCTTTTCTATGCGAAGATGACTCTGCCCATTCGGATCTGAGAGAGAGAGACCGCTCCATGTAGCAGTGCCGCCTCCCGAGAGGCTTACTGTGCCTTCACCGATACAGTACTGGGTATTTCGCGTATCAAAGTGCGAGCCCGCTGCGAGATGGAAATCAAAATTGCTCGTCTTATAAATCGACTCCCCCTTATAGGATATATGTGTATTCTCAAGCAGCGTGAAGCTCTCGGCAGAGTCAAAGGTGAAGGCTGTTAGCTCGATATTACTACCGCCTATCGTGAGATTTCCAGCCTTGAGTGTCAGCGCTCCTGTGAAGTTCTCCACATGACGCAGCACTACATCGTCAGCCTCTGTCAAGATATCACCAGCACCGCTTAATATACCAGTGTAGTCCCCTGTAGCATGGATGTGGAGATCCTGCCCTGCGCTCAGCCTGACGCACGCGCCTGTCACAGCATCTAAGTATATCTCAGCGGCATCCGTGCGCAGCGTACCATGAAAATCTTCGGCATGTGTTAGGACGAACCTATCCACACCCCCAACTTCGAGAACACCTGTCCCCTTCAACTCCGTGGACATGCTCGCTATCTCCGATATGATGAATCCAGCATCCTCTTCAATGTACACACTGCCGAGGTGTAGAGGCAGGTCACCGTTATTATAAAAACCATCGCGGAGGACGAGGGCTTGTGAGTGGATGTCTAGCCATCTTTTCCCACTGATCTCGCGTCCCTCCATATCGAGGATCACCGTCGTATTGACCGCATCTGTTGTCGCGCAGATGATGATATCGGAGGCGATAGATTCACCGACGATGGTCACACTACTGTTTGACTCCAGCAGGAGATGCTCGGTAGAGATACTATGTCCTGCACTGCTCTGAATGGTGAGATCGATGCCTTCTGATACATGAAGTCGCTGTGTCTCCATGCCCGCTTCCAGCAGCTCTAATGTCGCATCTGCGCTGACGAAATCTATCGAGTTATGATTATCGAATGAGCCAGACACGAAGTCAGTAGCACCGACTCGAAGCTCCAAGCGTCCGCCAGTAAAGTCAAGAATTTCCGAGAGCGTCGTGCCCACGATACGCCCATCGCTGTAAAACTCCCACACATAATCCCCCACCTGATCATAGATGATATTACTATTATCCAGCGCGTCAAAAGTCACACTGTCCACTCCTGAGAAGATATCAAAGCTGAGCGTCGTCGCATCGACCGTCACGGGGGTAAAATCATTAATATTCAGAAAGAAATCATTACCGAAGCTCAGCGTCCCTGTATTCACAAAGAGCTCCTTCACCACGAGTTCGCCATCCACACTCAGCGATCCTGAGTTCGTGAAGCTACCCTCTAACGTCATGCCTGAGAGGATATTCATGCTGCCCTCATTACTACTACCCGCAGTGAGCGTAACCGCGTGATTAAACAGCGTCTGCGAGTGCGCCTCTGCAGTGAGTCCAAAAGCATGGTTATCGATAGCGCCTACGGTCAGATTCGCCCCCGAGCGCAGGGTGATATGTCCACTATACGCGCTGTGATCGGCAAAGTGAGCCGTACCGCTCAGATCCAGATCACTGGTCAGAGAAGCATGACTAGCTAGGTGCAGCTCTGAGCTCGCGTCTATACTCGTGCGATTCGCGGTGGTGTGAGAATGTGAGTCGAGGTAGAGTGTCGCATTCTTGGCATTCAGCGCATTCACCCTTACATTCACGCCTGCCCAGTCATCGTCACTGTAGGTATAGAGCTCGTCACCTGGATCTCCAAGAGCTCGGCTACCTGCATGAGCGACCTGATAGCCAGATAGATGTAGAGAACCTGTATTCACTGTGAGGTCACCCGCGATGCTAATGGTGTTCGACAGCGAGATGGAGGAATCCGCGCTCTGACCTGCGAAGTTCAGATGCAGTTTCCCATTATTCGCATTCTGGAGTGCTGAGCCGTCGAGATAAGACACTTTATGGTCTTCAGCTGAGCCATAGCTGTAGTTCACAGTACTCTCAGTGTCGGCACTGACGTTTGCCATACGTGCGTCACGGTCATACGCATAGAGGCTGCTACTGTCGAGCGAGAGGTTCTGACCATTCAGGTGGATAATCCCACCATCAATCCCATAAGCGATGAGACCATTAATCTGATTCTCCTGCATAAGGAATAGCTTTGCCCCTGTGTTTATCTGCACATTCTCAGCGGCATAGCCGCCATCTCTATCGAGGAATACGCTCACACCTACACCCAGATCGAGGCTCGCGAGGTTATCCCCCGATCCTTTCAGATGGAAGCTACCACCATAGATGTCATACTGACCGTCCTTCATGCGGGCGTTTTCGCCGACGATACGCCATTCATCCCCAGCTTCCCCAGTGAGAGTCGAGCTGACCTGCACATGCTCATCTATGATATATCCAGCAGAGTTCACCTGCACTTGATCGTTCGTGGAGCTGAGCTTGTAGATCGCTGGATTCTCCGCTGAGCTATCACTAGCGCGGCGGAACTGCATACTGCCAGCCCCTGTGTTCACATCTGCGGTGAAGTTCAGCTCGGTATTGCCATTATTCAGAACCCAATCAAGCGATTCCCAGAGCTCGGCATCAGTCGCGCGTGTCCCATTCGTGCTCGTGTCGCCACGCTCGCCTGACTTCAGAGCGCGGATACTAAGCTCAGCATCACCGCCATCTTGCTGTAAGGTGACAAAGCCAGCCTCATCAGCTGCGCTCACCGTCCAGCGATTCACTGAGGGGGTGAGAAGTTTCTCCGAACCGCTTATGACGGCATCATAAAAGTCGGGTGAAAAGTAGTAATGCGTACGCCCCTCAAAAGTATTCGGCGATCGAGTAGCAGTCCCTACATATTGGAAACTCTGCGTCTCTTCATTAAAGGCGATCACAGGGCTACCACTATCACCGAATGTCCCATTGATAGGCATAGGATTTTCCGCACCAGCATACCTGATATTATCACCGACGTAAAGATAATTACGATAAGTGTCCTGCAACAGCTTGCCATTTTCATCAACTGTGCGTCCATCAGTCGCTTGAAAGTGAGATCGAAAATCTACTTCTGAAGCCATGACACTGGCCTCAGTATCACCAGCTGTAAAGACATGAAAGGCAGATACCGATCCTACTAATTTCCCATTCTCATCATAGCTGTACTGCACCCCGCTGCCAGCGCGATAGAGATTCTTAGTGGCTAGACCAGCTAATGTTTGATAATAAGTTTCATTCTCACCTGGTAGTTCATAACTGACTACATCAGTAATCACCTTTGATGTACGAAGAACAGCATGATCACTCCCCGTATGCTCTCTATTATTCTCAACGACTTTTACGACCTGATACTCTTCGCTAATGATCGTCCCTTCAGCTCCATACTTATCAGAAAAGCTCAGTGTCGAAGGGTTCCCATTATGAGCCGCATCTATCAGCCATGACTGACCTCCAGCAGAAGAACACTGCGCGAGCCCCTCTGGGTCGGTGAGTGCGCCAAAATCGGGCACCACGGGGATCACGCCGCTGAGCGATCCGTCTTGATTATAAATATGGACGTCTGTAGCGCCTTTCTCAAAAATGCCGAGATTCAGAGCGAGATCCTTGTACGCATCTATTCCGACACGATCCTGCAGACTTCCCGCTCGCAGAGTCTGCGCGCAAGAGGTGAGTACTGTGATAAGTAATGCTTTTCTTAGAGTGGAAGGGAGTTTTAATTTCATAATTTAAGTGTAAGATAAGCGATATAATTATCCAAAAGTAATTTATCAGAATCTTTCTATAAAGCAAGTTCTTTTGCTATATATCTATCTAATATCTATGTCATTAAGAATTCAGGGATTACTTAATATCAAATTTCTCCCTTAGTGATGGGCTATTTTTGGTAAGCTTTTTTATCGTGAGAAGCTTCTCTGCCTTATCATTTGCGAGACGCATGTTATTATCGGACGAGATGAGAGCTTCTTTTGTCTTCATGAGATGGGTGATCGTTTTGTCTATCTCATCGATGGCCACCTTGAACTTCTTGCTGGCAAGATTGTAATTGTAATCGAACTTCGATTTAAAATCATTCATCTCCTCCTCAAAGTTCGTCAAGTCTATATTCTGCGCCTTATGTTCAGCGATCTGTCGCCTGTATTCTATCGAATTCATCGCAGCATTACGCAGCAGAGTAATGATGGGGATGAAGAACTGTGGGCGAATGACGTACATCTTCGGGTAACGATGAGACACATCGACAATACCGTTATTATAAAGCTCATTGTCAGCTTCTAGCAGAGAGACGAGAACGGCGTATTCGCATCCCTTTTCGCGTCTATCCTTGTCGAGCTCCTTCAGGAAATCATCATTCCTCTTCTTCGTGCTCGTTGTGTCATTTTCATTCTTCATTTCGAACATAATAGACATGAACTCGATGCCTTCATCCGTAGCTTCGCGGAAGATATAATCCCCCTTACTGCCCGTGCTCGCGTCATTATCCTTCTCAAAGTAGGCGTTCTGGAAGCCTGTGGAGCGGAGACGGTTAAACTCGATCTCGCAGTGCTGCTCCAGCGTCTCACCTAGCATTTTTGTGGATAGCTTCGCCTTCAAGTCCTTGAAGAAGGCGATCGTCTCATCCTTTTGCTTCAGCTGGATGGCAAAGCTATCTTCACGAGCCTTGAGCTGGAGCTCTGTGCCGAGCTTTTCCTGCTGGAGTTCGGATTTCAGACTGAGGATGAGTTGTTCTTTCTCTGCAAGGGCACTCTGACGCTTCGCATCTTCATCGCGAAGACTGATCTGCTGAGCGGCTTTCAGTTGCTCTATCTCCTGCTTCGCCTCAGAAAGCTTCTTTTCTAGCTGCGCCTGGGCCTCGGCTTCGGCGAGCTTCAGCGCGTGATCTTTCTCTGTGCCAGCGGTACTGATCTGAGCCTTGAGCTGTTCTATTTCCTGCTTCGAAGCAGAGAGCTGCTTTTCTAGCTGCGCCTGAGCCTCGGCCTGAGCGAGCCTCAGCGCGTGATCTTTCTCTGTGCCAGCGGTGCTGATCTGAGACTTGAGCTGTTCTATTTCCTGCTTCGAGGTAGAGAGCTGCTTTTCTAGCTGCGCCTGAGCCTCGGCCTGAGCGAGCTTCAGCGCGTGATCTTTCTCTGCGCCAGCGGTGCTGATCTGAGACTTGAGCTGTTCTATTTCCTGCTTCGAGGTGGAGAGCTGCTTTTCTAGCTGCGCCTGAGCCTCGGCTTGGGCTATTTTAAGTTCCTGCTGCTTCTCCTTGCGCAGCATCTCCTCACGCTGCGAAAGCTCCTTGCGGAACTCCGCATCCCGTACTTGAGCTAGGATGTCAATATAGCCAGTCTTATCGACTGTGAAGGCTTCACCGCATTTAGGACATTTAATCTCATTCATCTGAGCTAAAGCTTATCATACTACGAGCAGGCAGGCAATCATAAGTGCCCATAATCTAGACAAAAAAGAACAGGATGCTATGCTTGATGCTTGACAGAGCTACATCGCCCTTGTAAAATACACCGAAATCATTTTTCTTTTTACGTCTCTGTATTTTATGCGCACACTAGTTGAAACCATCGGTAAGTACTTGCAAACGGTCACCGCTCCTTTTCTTTCAGATGCTAACTCAGCCGAACTGCGTGTCGCGCGTTCTAATGAGGGAGATCTCATCCGCTTCCGCCTCATCCTAGAGCAGGAGGATGTCGCACGCGTCATCGGACGTAATGGCATGACCGCGTCTGCTATCCGCTCTTTAGCTAAGTCTGTAGGGGAAAGACACGGTGTACGTGTCGTCGTACACATCCTGTCGAAGGAAGAAGCCGCTCTGGACTCCCAGCCCTAAGATTAGCAGCCTCGTGTATTCTTAAAGCCTCGACAGATAGGATAAGCGGGGCTGAGATGCTCTATAGGGCACCTTGCGAAATTAGTCCGAGTAGAATGTTGATCTCAAGAATAAGCGAAACAGCACGCCTTTTGCCGCATTTTGGCGAGAATTTACAGCTTTTTGGGCTTACATAGCTCGCTATGCGCGCCCAAACGCCGTAAATTATCATCCAAAGTGCATGCAAAATCCGAAGCAGCTAATTTCGCAAGATCCCCTATGGACTATGCAAGATTTATTCAACCACGAGCAGAGCCCTCAGCTTGCGGCTCGCGTCTTGGTCGATGGCTTGCAAGAAATGATACTCGACTACGCCATCCCCGAGGAGATGCGTGATCTCGTGCAGCGTGGCTGCCGAGTCGAGGTGAACATGCGCCAGCGTCTACTATCAGGCACCATACTCGAACTCAGCACACCCGATCCACAGTGGACCTATAGACTGCGCCCCATTGTACGCCTCATAGACGAGAAGCCAGTCATCCCTGCGAAGCTCATGGATCTCGCCGAGTGGGCAGCTGGTTACTATGCCGTCCCTACCGAGCAGATGATTCGCTGCATGCTTCCCACAGCGGTGCGGCAGGAAAAAAACGATGAGAAAAAGCGCAAGATCGCCATCCTACAGGACTGGCCAAATGATGATGAGCTTAATAAAATTAACGCCCGCGCCCCGCGCCAAGCCCATATCCTGCGCTACCTCCACCAATCAGACGAGAAGAAAGCCCCTCTTAGCGACCTCGGAGGCTCAGCAGCCCTCGCCCCCTGCCGCGCCCTTGAAAAGCGAAAACTCATCCGCCTCGAAGAAGAGAGCGTCCATCGCGACCCTGTAGGCGAAGAGATATTCAGCAAGTCTGAGCCTCTCGCCCTCAACGAAGGTCAGCAGGCTGCCCTTGATTTCATCTTAAAAGAACTCAACAAAGAGGAGAAAACACCCATCCTCCTCCAAGGCGTCACAGGATCGGGGAAGACCGAAGTCTACCTCCAAGCAGCCGCACAGGCTATAGCCCGCGGGCAGGGGGTTCTCATACTTGTGCCTGAAATTTCACTCACACCGCAGACCATGGCACGATTCAAGGCGCGCTTCGCTGACGATCCTCAGTCCGTGGCCATCCTACACAGCGCGATGAGCGATGGTGAGCGATACGACGAATGGCACTCCATCAGAAAAGGGCGAGCACGCGTCGCCATCGGACCGCGCTCAGCTGTATTCTCCCCCGTGAATGATCTAGGGCTTATCATCGTCGATGAAGAGCATGATGGATCTTACAAGCAAGAGAACTCCCCTCGCTACCATGCGAGAGATCTCGCCATCCTGCGCGCGAAGATGGAGGGCGCATGCATCGTCCTCGGCTCAGCTACACCATCGCTAGAGAGTCATCACAACGTCCTCAAAAAAAAATACCAACTTCTCAGGCTCGACCAGCGAGCAGATGGACAGCAGCTACCTGTGACGCGCGTACTCGACATGCGCTCCGAGGTGAAGGACAAGCGATTCTTAGGCATACTCAGCGAGCGACTGCGCGCGGCTATTGACGATAGGCTTCAGAAAGGCGAGCAGGTAATACTCTTGCTGAACCGCCGTGGCTTCGCCCGCTCCTTACAATGCGAAGAATGCGGCTACGTCGCGCACTGCGAGCATTGCGAGATGCCCATGACCTACCACCTGTCGGAGAACAGGCTCATCTGCCATATCTGTGGCTTCCGTTCCATGGTGGCTTCGCGCTGCCCTAGCTGCTCAAATGCGGATCTGAAACTCATAGGCTTCGGCACTCAGAAGGTAGAGACCGTCCTACGGCGCGCCTTCCCACAAGCGCGACTCCGACGCATCGATGCCGATGTCACCTCGCGCAAGAATGCCCTACGCGACATCCTCTCCGACTTCCGCGCGCATCGTATAGATATACTATTAGGCACACAGATGATTTCCAAGGGACTGGACTTCCCCGGTGTCACACTCGTCGGCGTGCTGAATGCGGACCAAGGTCTGAATGCCCCCGACTTCCGCGCAGGCGAGCGCACCTTCCAGCTCCTCACTCAGGTGGCTGGGCGCGCTGGCCGTGGAGAGCTAGAAGGTGAGGTCATCATCCAGACGCACAGCCCTCACGCGCCAGCCATCCAGTACGCGCGGCGTCACGACACAGACGGATTTGCCGAGCATGAGCTCGCGATGAGACAGGCTCTCCAGCAGCCACCCTACACCCACATGGCCATGCTGTCGACAAAATCAGAAAGCGAAAGCATGGCGGAGTTCTCCATGAAATCACTGCATCACTTCATCAGCAAGTCACTTCCAGAGGGAGTCGTCATCAGTGAGCCCTGCCCTGCACCCCTACCAAAAGCACACAGCCAATACCGCTTCCAGTGTACCCTCATGGCGACGCGAGCGCGTGTCCTCACGGAATTAGCCACGAAAGCCATACGCCATTTAGGAAACCCTGAGGATGTGAGTATCAGCTACGATCTCGACGTTTACTCCTTTATGTAGTATGAGCACTGACAGAAAAATCGTCATATGAGCTATGTTGCTACTTGACTTCTACGCTTCAATTGATAAAATAGTCATGGTGCATCGACTATAAGGCACTCTATCATTTTCACATTATGAAACCAGCAACATTCAACTGCACTGTTCTTCGCGACGGACACCAGTCTCTCGCCGCGACTCGCATGTCTACGAAACAAATGGAAGGTATCGCTCCCATCCTTGATACCATGGGCTTCTCCGCTCTTGAAACTTGGGGTGGTGCGTCTATCGACGCCGGTCTTCGCTTCCTCGGTGAGCTCCCATTCGAACGTCTTGACCAGCTCAAGAAGCTCGCTCCTAAGACTCCTCACATGATGCTTCTCCGCGGTCAGAACATCGTCGGTTACACGAACTACGCTGACGACGTCGTAGAAACATTCGTCAAGCTCAGTGCTCAGCACGGCATGAACATCTTCCGTATCTTCGACTGCCTGAACGACCCAGAAAACATGCGCACTTCCATCCGCGCAGCAAAAGAAGCTGGAGCTACAGCACACGGCACAATCTGCTACACAACATCCCCTGTGCATAATCTTGACTACTTCGCCGACCTCGGCAAGAAGATCGCCGACATGGGTGCTGACGGCATCGTCATCAAGGACATGGCTGGCCTCATCCCTCCATGCGAAACAGAGCAGCTCGTGAAGGCTGTGAAGGACGCGACAAATCTCCCAGTATGGATCCACACGCATGAAACAGCAGGTCTCGGTGCAGCTACATACGTAGCAGGTATTAACTCTGGTGCAGACGCAGTGGACGTTTCCATCGCACCTTTCGCGAATGGTACAGGTCAGCCAGACTGCCTCCGCATGATGGCTCTCCTCGAAGGCTACGAGCGCAACCCTCAGTTCGCAGACGATTTCAAGAGCAAGCTAGCTACAGTCACAGAACTCCTCACCCCTATCTACGAAAGCCTTTCTAAGTTCACTAGCCATGACAATGAGATTGTGAACACAGACACGCTCCGCTATCAGGTGCCAGGTGGTATGCTTTCCAACTTCCGCTCTCAGTTGAAGGAACTCAACATGACGGACAAGTTCGAAGAAGTGTTCGCAGAAATCCCTGTCGTCCGCAAGGCTCTCGGCTGGATTCCCCTCGTCACACCTACCTCACAGATCGTCGGTATGCAGGCCATGCTTAACGTGAAGTTCGGTCGCTGGGAAAACATCTCCCCTCAGTGCGCAGACGTCGCCCTCGGCTACTACGGTAACACGCCAGCCCCTGTCGATCCAGAACTTCAGGCACTCTGTGCGAAGAAGATGGGCAAAGATCCTATCAATGTACGCCCAGCAGACCTCCTCAAGCCAGGTATGGACGACCTCCGTGCGAAGCTCGAAGAAAAGGGTCTCCCTGTCACGGACGAGAACTGCGTGATCTACGCGATGTTCCCACAGCAGCTTGAAGACTACTATGCAGGCAAGCGTCCAGAAGATCCTACGACTCCTAAGCAGGAGAACTTCGGCTCACCAGTCTCGCTCACAAGCGTAGGCGTAGCCGCCGCCATCTCTGGCAGCAACATGAAGCTCAATATCATGGGCAAGGAGTACGACATCAACATTCAGGAACAATAATCCTCGTTGATTAGAATGTGTCACTTAAAAGGCAGCTCCTATGAGCTGCCTTTTTTTATCGCAATGCGGCAGTTTTCACTAGATTTCTGGAGGCGCATCTGCTAGCATGAACAGGATGAACAAAATTCTATCTTGCTGCGCCATGGCATTATGCGCACTCACGCCCCTCTCCCATGCCCAGTCAAAGAAAGCCCCTAAAACACTACCTGGCGGTTGGGTTTACGAATGGGGTGATGAGTTCAACGGTAGTAAACTCAACACGGAGAAATGGAAAGTCGAGCTCGGAGTCATCCGCAACAAGGGCACGAGCCAAGCCTATACAAAGGACTGTGTGCAGGTAAAGGGTGGAAAACTCATCCTGCACTCTCGAAAGAAGACCACGAAAAACAGCACCTACGATCCTAAGAACCCTGTATGGTGGGCGCAGATCAAGGAGCAGCCCTACGCCAGCGGCTCGGTGACGACTCATAACGTGAAGCATTTCCAATTCGGTCGTCTTGAAATCCGCGCGAAAGTCCCGAAGATGTCGCCAGGTGTGTGGCCAGCACTGTGGACCATGCACGTGAACAAGAACCCCTGGCCTGCAAACGGCGAAATCGACATCCTTGAAGCCATCTCCCAAGAGCCTAATACCTGCTACTCCATCCTGCGCTGGGGGAAGAATGGAACGACTCAAGAGCATAAGGTCATCAAGACCACCCATATCAAGGACTACAGCAAGGCGTACCACCTCTACGTTCTTGAGTGGGATGAGAAGACCATGCGCATCCTTATTGATGATAAAGAAGTCGCGAAGATTAACATGAGTGAGGCGAACTACCCCGACGGGAGTAATCCTCTCCACAGCCCTTGCTACCTCATCATGAACACCGCCCTCGGTGGGCAGGGATCATGGCCAGAGCCGACGACTGGAGAGGGATTCCCAGTGAAGTTCGAGATCGACTATGTACGCTACTACGTGAAGAAGAAGCCCTAATCTTCCTCCCCTTCATCGCTAGCTAAGCTGAGAAAGAGCATAGTCCAGCCCGAGAATATCATCTCTATCGCCACCATCACACCGAGAAGCCATAGGGATGACTCGGGCCATGTCCCGCAGACGATCAGACCGAGGGTGAAGCTCACGAGAGCATGCAGATACAGCCACACTCGGCTTTTCCGCCGTCGGCTCATCATCGCGACTATACCTCGTATCACCCCCATGAAGATGAGTACCCCTCCCGCTATAAGGGTGCCTATTTCCATGATTTTCAAGGGGGATAGCAGCATCGCTGCACCGAGTAATCCGTAAGCCACGCCGCTTAGAATCTGCCACAGCCTATTCTGAGCGGTACGCATAGCTGCAACTACTCGCATCGCCCCCATCAGAATGAAGACGATAGCGACCATCAGTACCACGCCCACCCCTACGATGAAAGGGGACGCAAGCAGGATAAAGCCGAGGATGATCTCGGCGAGGGCGAGCACGCCCACCATCCAGTGACAGCTCAGTAGACGCTGCATCCATGAGCGATCCGGTGTCGAGCGGGCGTCAGTGTGCATGGCTTTCTAAGGGGTGTGAAGAGTTCATCTTATGTAAAGGGTACAGAGTATTCATCTCCCTGTATCGGGTAGTGTCCATATAGTTATCCATGGAAGTGGAGACATCTGGTTAGAACATATCGTTCAATAACAGGCAGTTAATCTTCACTTCTAACAAACTGCACGTCATTACACTTGATTTCCTTGATGGATGTGCTATGTTTATCTACGAGAGCGTTTCTCGCTCATCTTAAGATTTTATGATACTTCGTCGCCATATCATCATGACTATAGCAGCATCAGGGCTCATCTCCTTGGTACTGTCAGCCACGCTGATTAGCTACTTATTTTCGCAAAACTCTTACCCACGCCAGTCACTGAACATGCGTATGGCGAACTTCGGCTTCAGTCACCCCATCCCCCCCGACAAGCGCTGGCATATCCCAGACCACGACGAGGCTATCTATCCGCTTACCATTGTGGGCTACGAACCGCAGCTCTTCCTCTGCTCCATCACGGAGGGGGGCTACGATATCTATTTCTATGCGAACGCGCAGCACGCAGGTGAGCATTACGATGTCAGCGTCAGAGAAATCAGCAGTAAGACTCCTGTGGAGTTCAGCGTGGATGGTAAACTCCTTGAAAAGCGTCCCCTCTCTGCCGCAGAAGCTCGCTGGTCACCTCAAAGCTCCCACCTACCCTTGCAAAAAGCCGATCCCATCAGAGTACTGCGCGGCAGTGAAAGCAGCCCTTACGTTATACAAGTCACAATCACTGAGCGTGATTCTGGTAAGCATATAGCCAGCGCGAATTACCTCGTCAAAGGCAATAGGCTGAAATAGATAAAAAACGTTTTTTTATCAGCTTTATTAGCATTTAAATCGCCTGTACCTTGACGCATGTAGTAATCAGTGCTATGATGTGTCTCCATGATGGGCTTAAAAAAAGTATATGTACTCCTGTGTGCTGGCATACTGTGCGGCATCGCCCCCTCTTGCAGTCGTGAAGAAGATCCCAGCCAGATCAATATGGGACACTTCCCGAATGTGACACATATTCAAGCACTCGTCGCGCGTAACATGAGCCGCAGCGGTGACGGGTGGTTCGAGCGTTACCTCCCCGATCATCAGATTAACTGGCATCTCTACACCGCAGGGCCTACCGCGATGGAGGCGATGTTCTCCCGCACGCTGGATCTCTGCTATGTAGGTCCCAGTCCTGCGATCAATGCCTACGCCGCCACCGAGGGAAATGAAGTACGTGTCCTCTCGGGTGCTGTCGATGGAGGGGCAGCCCTCCTCACCTCAAAGGGTAGCCATATCACCAAGCCCGCCGATTTCAAAGGAAAGCGCGTCGCCACACCTCAGCTAGGCAACACGCAGGACGTAGCATGCCGCGCATGGATGACGGCAAACGGCATTAGCAATACTCTGAACGGTAAAGGTGCTGTCCTCATCCTGCCCACGAGCAACTCCATGCAGGTCGTCCTCATGGATAGGAATGACATCGACGCGAGCTGGACTGTCGAGCCATGGGTTTCCCAGCTAGAGCAGTCCGCAGGAGCGAAGATTCTAATCGAACAGCCCGATGCCGTCACCACCCTGCTCACCGCGCGTAAGGCATGGCTGGATAGAGAGCCAGAGCTCGCTCGCACCATCGTACGCGCCCACAGCGAACTCACCCAGTGGATCATCGACCACCCAGAAGAAGCACAAAAGCGAGTCATCGAAGAACTCAGCCTGCTGATGAAGTCCCCCATCGACCCAAAAATCATCGATAGCGCGTGGTCACGACTGACCCCCACGACAGCCATTAATATCCCAGCGCTTGAAGCCTTCCTCAGAGATGCCCAAGAAGCCACTATTCTCAAGACATCCCCTCCTATCAAGGACATGATAGCCGCGCCTGCACTCTAAACATAGAAGCATTCTTTCCATGCAAGACCAACTCGAACAAGAAATTCGTCACTTCCCCACCGCCAAGCTTAATCTGGAGCATATCTACAAGGATTTCAACACCCGCAACGGTGTCGTCCGCGCGCTCGATGATGCGAGCATCACCATTAATGAAGGTGAGTTCGTCTGCTTCGTCGGACCTTCTGGCTGTGGGAAATCCACCTTGCTGAACATCATAGCCGGTCTGGAGACTCCCGACAGCGGCATAGCCCTCATTGACGGACTCCCCATCACGGGACCTGGGCGTGACCGACTCGTCATGTTCCAAGAACATGCCCTCTTCCCATGGCTCAGCGTCATCGACAATGTGATGTTCGGACTCAAGCAAAAGCCAAATCTCAATAACAAGGAACGTCTCGAAGTCGCGAAGTACTACCTCTACCTCGTGAAGATGGACAAGTTCGCTAAGTCCAGCATCCATGAGCTCTCCGGCGGTATGCGTCAGCGCGTCGCGCTCGCACGCTCCCTCGCGCCTAATCCGAAGATACTCCTCATGGATGAGCCCTTCTCCGCCCTCGATGCCATGACACGTGAGCAGCTCTACGGCGACATCCAAGACGTGTGGAAGAAGCGTCGCAAGACCATCATCTTCGTCACGCATAATGTCCGCGAAGCCGTCTGTCTCGGTGATCGCGTCATCCTCTTCTCCCCGCACCCTGGCCGCGTGAGAAGAGAGTTCCACGTCGACCTCCCACGCCCTCGTAATATTAATGACCATGACCTCGCCGACCTCTCGCAGGAAATCACCGCAGAGCTGAAAGGCTACGAAGGAGCACGTGAAAGCGATTAATACACCACCCCAGCCCCACCCCTTTTTCTCATGAATAGAACCACGCTCACCGTCAGTTTCTTCATCGCACTACTCATCACATGGGCAGCCCTGACTGGTAACCTCGCCTTCATCGGGCTTGATATTTCTATCTGGCCATCCTACGTCATTCCCTCCCCCCTCTACGTCTCACAGTACCTCTGGGAAAACCTCCTGAATGGGGAACTCATCGAAGCCGTAGTCGTCACCATGCGTCGCCTCATGATAGGCTACGTCATCGGTCTCTTCATCGGTGTACCTCTCGGCATGCTCGCCGCTCGCTTCCGCGCGGTGAACGACACGCTCGGTGTCCTCGCCCTCGGTCTTCAGGCTCTCCCCAGCGTCTGCTGGGTGCCGCTTGCTTGCATCTGGTTCGGTCAGGATGAGCGCGCGCTGCTCTTCGTCGTCGTCATGGGCTGCCTCTGGAGTGTGCTTCTCTCCACGCAGAACGGCATGCGTAATGTGCCCCCCATCTATTCACGCGCCGCACGCACCATGGGGGCATCGCCCTTCTACACCCTCGTACACGTGACACTGCCAGCCTCCGCACCCTTCCTCGTCAGTGGTATGAAGCAGGGCTGGGCTTTCGCATGGCGCTCTCTCATGGCTGCTGAAATCTACGTCGCTGTCGCCTCGGGCTTCGGACTAGGTCAGCATCTCCACTATGGACGCGAGCTGCACCGCATGCATCAGGTCATCGGAGTGATGCTCATCATCATACTCATCGGCTTGCTGGCTGATAAGATACTCTTCTCCCCTGTCGAGAAATGGCTTCACCGCCGCTGGGGTACGGACAAAAACTAATAATATCAGAAAAAGAAAGCCCTGTAACTATTTTGGCTTGCGTTTATCTCATAAATATGGTTTTATATTGCCCAGCATACGCTGCAGTGGCGGAATGGTAGACGCGCTAGACTTAGAATCTAGTGGTGAGAGCCGTGCGGGTTCGAGTCCCGCCTGCAGCAGATCAGACTAACTCGCTATCGATCGATTCGGATTGATAGCGAGTTTTTTGTGTATTTCTGATCGATCACATTTTGCCCCTAATGGGGATCTTGTGAAATTAGCAGCTACGGATTTTGCATACATCCTAAATTCTCACCCTCTACAACTACGATAATAATTTTTCTCTGACTTTTAACGATTTAATGATTAGCTTTTCTGTCGTGCTCATGCGTGGCGTTCAGCGTAGATAGTTATTGACATAGCATTAATATCTGCTATACTTTCGACAATGTATATACGCTTAACCCTATTTTTGGGTAGGTGATGAATGAAATACAACAACACAGATACACGATTACAATTATGGGATTAATTAAAGCATTTGTAGGCGCACTGGGTGGCACTTTTGCAGACCAGTGGAAGGACTTTATTCAGCCTCAGCCAGGTATGCCAGCCACAGCTGGCCTCTTCCCCTCCGTCGCCGTAGGGCAGAACGCGGGGCGTGGATCGAATACATCAGGCTCGACGCATATCATCAGCAATGGCAGTAAGATTCTCGTCCCCGATGGCGTCGCTGCCGTCATGATGCAGGATGGTGCTATCACTGCGCTCATCAATGAGCCAGGTGGCTACATCTACGCGAGTGATGATGTGAACAGTCAGTCCATTTTCGCAGGTGACGGCATCATAGCCCCTCTGATCAAGCAGACGTGGGAGCGTTTCAAGTTCGGCGGTCAGCCTGGCTCTATGCAGCAGGTTTTCTACGTCAATATGAAGGAAATCGGCGGTAATCGCTTCGGCACACAGTCCGAGATCTACTGGGATGACGCCTTCCTCGGTACGCAGGTAGGGGCGCTCACGCGCGGTGTTTACTCGATGCGAATTGTAGACCCTCTTCTCTTTATCAAGCAGTTTGTCCCAGTCAATGTACTGATGACAAATGGAACTTTCGACTTCGCTGATATTGATAATCCCGCATCGGACCAGCTCTTTACTGAAGTCGTCGGCTCGCTCTCCGCAGCCTTCTCTGTCTACTGTAATGATCCTAGCCGTGGTAATCGCATGAGCAGGATTCAGAGCGATCCTATAGGCTTCGCTCAGAGTCTTTCTGCTGTCGTAGAAGAAGGCTACCGCTGGCGTACCGATCGTGGTCTTGAGATCGTGAAGGTCGCCCTCGCGGCCATCGAATACGATGCAGACACACGCGCTCTTCTCAGCGACGTCAAGAAGGCCGACGCGCTCTCGGGAAATCGTGGAAACTCCTTCATGCAGCAGGCCGTTGCCCGTGGCTTCCAAGCCGCTGGTGAGAATCCATCGGGTGGTGGCGCACTCGGTATGGGCTTCATGGGCATGGGCATGGGTGCCGTCGGTGGTGCTATGGGCGGACTGCAACAGCAAGTTCCTCAGCAGCAAGTTCCGCAGCAGGCACAGCCAGCTCCAGCCGCGCCTCCTGCCGAAGATCCGTACGCGAAGCTCGCGTCCCTCAAGGGGCTGCTCGATCAGGGCATCATCACACAGGAAGACTTCGATGCTGCTAAGAAAAAAGTACTTGGAATTTAATTAAAAACACATCACCATCATTCTCTTCGCATGACTAACAATGGACAATCACCAGTAGCCCCCTCTGCCGCGACAGAGGAACAGACCCACAGCTTCACAGAGGAAACTCCAGCCGTGGACACACCTGATATGCGCGTCATAGACCTGCATGAAGATGCGTCCCATGGACTGAACAAATGCCCGAAATGTGGCTCTAGTGATATCGCATTCAGTCAAGCGAAGGGGAAACTCCGATGTCTCTTCTGCCGCCACGAGTTTGATCCCGTGGCGGCAAGCGGCATCGAAGAGGATTTAGACAATCTCACAGGCATCAGCATGGGGAAGGGGGCTCAGGACATCGAAGAAGGTTCTGAGGACATGATCACGCTGAAGTGTGAAGGCTGTGCCGCTGAGGTGGTTATCAATACAGCAGACTCCGCGCAAGCACGCTGCCACTGGTGCCGCAACTACCTTTCCCTGAATAACGCCGTGCCGAATGGAGCTGTCCCTGACGTCGTCCTTCCCTTCTACTACACGAAGGAGCAGTCGCAGGAATACGTTAATAAGTTCATCAAGAGTCGCTGGTTCTTCGCGAACACGCGCTTCAAGCGCGAGTTCACCGCAGAAAACATCTTTGGCGTGTACCTGCCATACATGATCGTCGACCTGAACGCGCATATATCCCTGCACGGTGAGGGCGAAGAGCTCATCCGACGCTACACTGTCACCACGGGATCAGGCGATAATAAGAAGACGAAGACCTACTACGATGCAAACGCTTATCAGGTCTATCGTGATTTTGACCTCACCATCGACGACCTCACTGTCGAGTCTAGCTCTGATAAGCTTGACAACCGCGACTCTTCAAACACGAAGAATGTCATTAATGCCATCCTGCCCTTTGACACAAAGAACGCCTTGAAATGGGATGCGAATTACCTAAAAGGTTACCACTCAGAGAAGCGTGATGTGAACCGCGAGCATCTCCAGCCTCGCATTTACAAGCAAGCTTACGACATCGCCTGCGAGCAAGCCCGTACGACGATTACGAAGTTCGACCGTGGTGTGCGCTGGGAAAGCCATGAACTAGACGTGAAGGGGGAGCAGTGGATCTCTGCGAGTCTACCTGTTTGGCTCTACAGCTACCAGCGCGGAGAAGGTGGAAAGATCTTCTTCACCGCGGTGAATGCACGCACAGGTGAGACCATGGGCAGCGTGCCCATTAACTACTGGCTGCTGACACTTGTGAGCCTGATCATCTTCTTCATCACGCTCGTGGCCGCTATCTTTGCGGACGCGGATGAGGCTTACTTCCTCCTCGGCATCGCACCAGGCTTCGCCTTCTATATTTACACACGCTACACGAATCAAAATGAGCGTCATTACCATGAATCTGAAACCGATGCTGAGATGAAGAATCTCGATGGAAGCGACACCTTCATCGAACGTCGTAATAAGCTGACGAGTTCGAAGATCCAGGGCATGACTCATATGCCGAAGAATAGCTAAAATTTATGATAACACCCTATACACAAGAAATACAAGTAACGAGCTACCACTGTGGTAGTGACTGCCTCCTGCGTCCCGATGCCTTCCTTCACCTCTGCCAAGAAATCGCAGAGAGCCACGCCCATCAAGAAGGCTTCGGCTATGACTGGGGTGTCGCGAAGGGCGTTATCTGGGTGATGGCACAGGCTAATCTCCTCATCACACGTCGCCCTCGCTGGAAGGAGTCACTGAGACTCGTCACCTCCACAGGCGCAGCCAGTGGCTTATTAGCACGTCGCTGGGTACGACTGGAGACCCTAGATGGTGAAGTCCTCATGCAGGCTGAGTTACAGTGGCTTCTTATCGACATCGCACGTCGTCGCCCTATGCCTCTGCGCAGGTCTGGGCTTGAGATCCCTGCTCTTGAAGCCAGCTTAGAGGGCTTACCCGATATTCAATGGCAGGATGAGATGAGCAGCAGCCTCGATTATGTCACCAGCTGGCGTGATCTGGACTTCCACGGTCATGTGAATAATGCCTCCTACCTTATCTGGGTGCTCCAGCAGAACGCCGAGCGCGTCGCCAGTCTCAAGCGCGTGCAGATCAGCTTCTCTAAGGAAAGCAGCTCAGGCGAGGTCCTCGTCATCCAGCAGTATCAGGCACAGCAAGACCCCAGCTGGGAAAGCTACAAAATACTCGATACGACAGACACCCTACGCGCTGAAGTTCGCGTGCAGTGGTGAGATTATTACTCTGCCATGTTATAATGTATTATGATACGAAAACGCGTGAGTTCAAATAAAAAAGACAGCTATCTCTACTCCATCTATTCAGCCGTAATTCATTAATCAATAATTAAAGAATTATCATCAACAATAAAAATACATTTGAGGCATTTTACTGAAAATATATTCCATTTCCTCCCCGCGAATAGACAGCGTGCACTTCTCTTTCTCTGATCTGAGCTTGGTCGCGCAACCGCTTAAGACGGTGGCAAAGCTCATTTATCCTAATTTCGTCATGAAGGTTCCCTTAAGGGCACCTTGCGAAATTAGCAGCACTGAATTCGGCATGCACTTTGGATGATAATTTACGGCGTTTGGGCGCGCATAGCGAGCTATGTAAGCGCAAAAAGCTGTAAATTCTCGCCAAAATGCGGCAAAAGACGTGCTGTTTCGCTCATTTTCGAGATCAACATTTTATTCGGACTAATTTTGCAAGCGACATTCGACAGCATAGTCGAGTAATAGACCGTGATTCTAACGCGGCGCTTATTTTATCAGATAGTTGAATGTAAAGTATTCAACTATTGAGGTAGATTAAGACGTGACAGGAAGCGTGCCCAAAGGCGACGTTTGTTCTGTGCTTTCTCTTCACTATCTCCACGGAATGCGAGATAGAGCTCCTTGACTACATGGCGAAGTAAATGCTTATTAGTGAGCGTTTTAAAGAAACCATTTCTACTTTGCTGAAGCATCTCTCTAAGCTGTGGTGGGTTCTTTCTAAGAGGTTTCTCTAGTGCGTCTTTAATGAACTTTTGGGAAAAGGCGATATACTGTTCTAGGCTCTCCTGCGCGTCTACCGAGTCGAAGGGACGCTGAGTAAGGAGCTTTTTGTTAATTTCCTCTCCTGGGGTGATGAGATGCTCTGCTATGCCAAAGGCATTCACGAGGGACGTGAAGCGAGAGAGTCCTCGCGCCATATTAGGCACGATTAATATCGGCTTGTTAAAGAGTAGCCCAAAGCATGCTCCGTGGAAGGAATCTGTGACAAAGTAGCGAGCATCGCGAATTGTCTTTAACCAGCTTGGAATGTCTGCTTTTTTCCCATTTCGAATTCCTGCCTCAATCGCAGTTTCTGCGCAGCCCAATGCTGAAAGAACGCGTTGTACCTCAGGTGAATGATCTAGTATATGTACAGCTACGTAGTCCTCAGGTAGCTCTATGTCTGAGCTGTCTGCTAATTCACTATAGTGACTACTGGGTAGGAAGAAGACAGGGTCGAGTATCTGAGTAGCTGTGATAGATAGGTCTCTGCATATATTGACCCCTTCACGCTCACGGACAGAGATCGCATCAAAGCGGCTTAGAAGAGATGTTACGATCTCCTTACCTCTATTACTGCGGTCGCATTCTTCTTTCCCAAAGCTAGCCGCGCAGGAAATGAGCTTTTTATTAGAGGGGACAAAGTCGAGGAAGTACGTGTAGCCTGCTCGTGCAGTATAACGGAGATTCCACACTTGATCAGAACCTACCATAAAAGTATCGTAGTTGCTGCTAATTTCATGTAAGTCTCGGGCTTTCTCTATAAATTTTGAGCACTTTAAATGCTGGGTAATAAAGGAGTCAAATGCTTCACCTACATCATGCATCCCTCGATGTGTCGGATGATGAATGAGCTGACTAGTATAGCCTAGTTTCGCGAGATATTGCTGTTGCGCATATGCAGTGAGCACAGCACCGTAGTTCTTTGACCACCAGAGGTTGAGTATGGCTATATCTTTCTTTTCCATGAGCATTTTATGAATGAGGTTGCTTACGCTCGCGTTCGGTTGTTTTTTTAGCTCGTTAAAAAAGGTCTTTCGATTACGATGGTGATGAAAAGGAGCTTTTAGTGCTGCGTTGTATGATCGTAGAACTTTTTCTAATGAGACGCTTTCATTGAGTGAGAGTTTCGCAGAAATTTTTTCTATGTAACTCTCACCTTTAGGGGAATTGATGAGAAGAAGAGATGTGCCTTTTCTATCATCCCAGTTTTTATTAATAAGGCGTACGCCCCAGAAATCACCCAGCGTGACATCTCCCTGTCTCTGTAGTTGTGTAAATGGGCAGCTATCACAGACTTGACAAGAATAAAGCTCGCTAAGAAATCCTCTCATGTACGTATTGTATTTTAGATTTTCTATGAGTAGCTTTTTCTTCGATCTCATTTCAAGAGAGAATAAAGTCCACCCAGAAATCTTCGAACGGAAGTTTACGGATAGAAGCTTCTCTCCCTCCATCTCTTCTTGAACGTATTTTTCCCAAACAAGTGGAGATGGCGTACCGTGGCAAACGAGGTCAACTGTAAGAAGTAGAGGGTGGTTCTTTTTTAGAAAAAGACGTAATCCCGCTACTTGGCAAGGTGTTCCTGCGAAAAGTACAGCTGTTTTCGCCTTGAGTAATTTGCGAATCTCGCGAAAGCAGTCACCTAGATCACTCTGGACGTATTTCGACCCATAAATCGCGGTTAAATCCTCTTTATTATCGACTAGTTTGTGATAAACTCTACCTTCTGATATAACCGCGCCGCAGACCTGTCCACCCTCTGCGAGTATTTGCAGGGCTAACTGTGAAAATACACCTCCTGATGAGCTCTTCAGACGCGTAGTCTCATCTTTGATTATGGCGACCGCCGCCTTTGGAGTTTTCGTATTTTCCCATATGATCTGCTGAGAGGGGCAAACTAAGTTACAACGATTACATTTTATGCAGAGATTACTGTCAAGAATGGGACTGTAGAACCCCTCTGCATTTTGAGGCATGCTTAATGCATTTGTTGGACATGCAGAATAACAGGCTGAGCACCCAGAACATTTATCGGCAGGAGTGGTAATCATATGAGAGGATGAGCAAGAGGGGGGTGTCTTAAAGTCTAAGTTGAATTATATGGAATCTTAGCTATTCTGTCAAGCGTAGAACATGTGTTTTCTCTTCGCGCGCCCAGTAGCGAGTTTTGCAGGCTGCTTCGTGTTATAATCTGAGTCTTCTGCTTGTATCAGTCGGTTAGTTACTCAGTCAGATAGACGTATACGCCCCTCCTCTTCCTGAAGAAGATTCAACGCTATGGCTTCTCTGATACCTACATCGCTCATCTGAAGAAGCTTCTTCCCCATCTTGCTATAGCCTAGCGCATAGATCATTTCGCGCTGGAGCTCCACACGGGGAAGTGACATCTGCTGCTCCACTATCGCGCGAGCAAGAACTGCTAGCTCGATGATGGGGACATACTCGATCTCCTCATGCAGAGGAAGGCGGTAGCTGCGGTAATCCTCGGGCGACTGCTCTGCATCCCAGAGAATGGTCGCGCCATCGCGCTGCGTCGTCGAGGCGACTCCCATGTGGGCGAAGATCTGCGCGAAGAAGTCCTTGATACGCGTCGTCATGCGCGTCACGCCCCACTGTGTGAGCATGCGTCGGACGAGATGTTCGCTATGAATGGGTGCCTCCGTGCTGAGTATGCTTGTGATCTGTTGCAAGACTAGGGGACGGAAACGGATTTCTGTAATGTCATTGCTGTCTTCCGAGTGTATGCCTAGCTCTGCGAGCTCGTAGGGGCGTAGGTAGGGATTTAGCGAAGCTGCTGTAGGTGCAGGAGCAGGAGCTGGTGCGAGGACTGGCTCTGGCGTAGGCTCTTTTTGTAGGTCTTCGGCTTGCTCAGCTTCCATCCTCATCTGATCAGGGCTGCTATCTGCTCGCTGGCGACGCTCGTCGAGAGCCTTGAGCAGTCTATCCACGGTCTGCTCAGGCTCGTGTACCCAGTCCATGACCCAGAAGCGCAGAATATCCCAGCCCAGAATCTTCAGGACTGCTGGCTGCGTCACCTCACGGTCACGGAGGCTGCTGTGCAGCGCGTACTGCTCGCCATCGCAGATGATGGAGGCGAGGTATACGCTTTCCTTATCAGGGTGACGCACCGCCATGTCGATGCGGTAGCCTGAGCTACCGACATGAGTGTCGATTTCGTAGCCTCCCTTTTCGCGCAACTTGTCGGCGATGCTGTCGATGAGGCTGACTTCGCGGATGAGGTCTTCTTTCCGCGCGACAGGGAGAGCGGATCTTCCCTTCTGTGCGAACTCAAGGAAGGCCTTTAAGCCTGCGACACCCTCAGCCGAGCTGCGGGCGAGGTCGATCTGATCAGCCTTCAGCGTGGAGAATACCTTCATCTCGTAGCGCGCGCGAGAGACCGCGACATTCAGCCGTCGCCAGCCGCCTTCGCGGTTCAGCGGTCCGAAGTTGAGGCTGATCTTGCCCTGCTGGTCAGGACCATAGGCGATGGAGAAGAGGATGACATCGCGCTCGTCGCCCTGCACGTTTTCGAGATTCTTTACGAAGAGCGATTCTTCTGATTCGTAGGCGAGGACTTCGAGCTCTCTGTTCTCAGGAAGGGCGAAGATGTCCTGTAACTTGTCCTCGATGAGGTTCTGCTGCACCTGACTGAAGGTGACGATGCCTATGCTTAGCTGACGGAGCTGTGGATCGCGCAGGCGGCGCAGAACTTCAGCGACGATGGCGTTTGCCTCCGCGACATTCTGACGGGATTTCCCCTTGTCGTAGTAGCCCTCTACATGCTCGTAGGTCACCTTGTGACTCAGGTCGTCTGGTGATGGGTAGGTGAGGAGGCTGTTGTCATAGTACTTCGTGTTACTAAAGGCGATGAGGCTTTCGTGCTTGCTTCTGTAGTGCCAGCGCAGGTAGCGAGAGGGCATGGCTAGTGCCTGACAGTCATCGAGTATGCTTTCGAGGTCTTCGAGTTCGAGATTATCTTCATCCACAGCGCCTGTGCTAAAGAAGCTTGTCGGAGGCATCTGCTTCGGGTCACCGACGACGATGACATGTTTACCTCGTGCCATCGCGCCCACGGCTTCACTGGTCGGCATCTGGGATGCTTCATCGAAGATGACGAGATCGTACTGGAGATGATCTAGGTCGAGGAACTGCGCTACGGAGAGCGGACTCATGAGCATGCAGGGCTTCAGGCGGGGCAGTAGGTCAGGTATCTGATCGAAGAGCTGGCGTATACTCATCCCTCGGCCACGGCTGCGAATGCTGCGCAGCAGGATACCGAGCTCGGAGTGCTGTGAGTTACGCCCCTGTGTAGAGGGGAGCTGGGAGGCGAGCTGCTGGACGATCTCCTGACGTGTCAGGTCTTCGTGACGCTTGCAGAGCTCGCGGAAGCGCGTGATGCTCTCTTCGAAGAGTGTGCCGCGGAACTGCATGAGTGACGGCTCATTCTCGAGGCAGTAGTCGATTAAGTTTCTATAGATCGCGAGCTTAAAGCGGGAGCTCAGCTGGTCGAGATCTGCCTTATGTGTCTCCAGCCATGCGATGTACTCATGGAGTAGAGGACTCGTACACTGTGCTTTACCATCATTCCACAGCGTCCAGTCACGCAGCCTGTCTATGTGTGTGGCGAGCTTCGTCCACTCAGCCTGCCATTGGGTGAGGCTGCCTTCGCTGAGGAAGCCTGAGCGCAGCTGCGCCTTCTCGCGCAGCGTGGCTTCGCTGTCTTGGTACTTCTTCCAGCTCACATGGAACTCATCGAGCATCTCTCCATAGAGGCTCAGGAAGCTAGCCTTCCCCTGTACCATGGCATCTGCCAGCTTCTGACGGCAGCTCAGAGCGAGCTCATGCTTCTTCGTGAGCTTGATGAGCTCATGAGATAGCTGCATGACTTCATCGAGAGCCTTCTGCATGCCATCCCAAGAGACAGTCTCGGGGTTTTCTAGTTCACCTAGTACCCCGAACGCATAGCGGAAGTAATCCTGATAGGTCATGATCTGCTTCTGCTTGTCCTGATATTCTTTCACCTGAGCGAGTAGGGGGAGGACTTCATCAGCGCTGACGCTGCCAGACTTGTGTAGCGCGGCGAGTTCTTTACGCTGCGCTCTCTGGGCGAAGAAGCGGGGGATGAACCACTTCTGCTCGTTCTGATACCAGCGTTCTTCATACGCCACGCAGTCGAGGGTAAGGATGCGATCACGGCAGATCTGGAGTATCTTCGCTCGCATGCTATCGCGCGCCTCGCCTAGGGGAATGAGGAGCTTGAGCTGTTCTTGTAGCTCGCCTAGTGCCTCGTAGCGAAGCAGGGAAGAAGGGGGCTGGATGTCTACATCTTGCAGCTTCGTGGCGATGCTGGCGATCTGTGAGACTTGCTCCGCGCTCACGGTGTCAGTATCGCAGGGCAGTAATTCTGCTACTGCCTTCAGTGTCGCCTGTAGATGTGCTGCCAACTCGGCGAGTTCTGCGCATCCTTCGCTGAGTTCCTGCTTCGTGCTGGGAAGGGTGCGCGTGAGACCGATGAGCTTCAGCGGATGGGTAGCCAGCTCGCCGCAGAACTGCGCGAGTTTCTGTAACTTCTCCAGATCATGCTGAATATCATACCATTCTTCTTCTGCTAACTGGCTCGCTGTATGAAGGTCTGCTAAGCTGTACTCTAGTTCGGCATGCTGCCACTGGAACAGGGCGTCGTAGAGCGATATGCCCAAGGGGAAGGGGCGGTGCAGCTTCTCGATGGGGAGGGCTAGCTCATCGCGGTAGCCGCGCAGTCGCTCGGCCTCGCGTGCGAAGATGTTCGTTTTCCCCGAGATGGCGAGTTCTGTCGTCTCCTGTAGCTGGCGAAGGACGGCGGATTTAGTCGATTTATTCGAATGAAGCTCCAGACAGAATGGAGCGAGTCCTATTTTTTCCAGCCTATCCTGTACCACAGTCAGAGCGGCCATCTTCTCTGCGACGAAGAGCACCTTCTTTCCTTGATACAGGGCGTGGGCTATCATGTTCGTGATGGTCTGGGACTTCCCAGAGCCGGGAGGACCATGGAGGATGAAGCTATTCCCCTGCGCGGCGAGCGCGATTGCTTCGCGCTGGTAGGCATCCGCGGGGATGGGGAGGGGGATGTCTGTGTCTAAGGGGAGGGCTTCCTGTTTTTCCTTTTCTTCCTTATCTTCCTCTTGGTATCGGGCGGTGACGAGGCTGTGGACGATGGAGTTCCTGCAAAGCTTATCCGCATGCTGATTAATATCATTCCACATGATAAACTTGCTGAAGGAGAAGATGCCCAGCAGAGCTTTTTCTTCCACGTCCCAGCGAGGCTGCCCCATGATGGTGCTGCGTAGGGAATTAAAGACGAGCTTCACATCCACGCCACTCAGGTCGCGAGGCAGCTCAATAAGGGAGCCTATGTCTATGCCGAAGTCCTGCTTGAGCATCTCTAGCAGGGTGATATTCATCATCGTCTCCTCTTCCACCGCCTTGATGCTGTAGCCGCTCTTCGACGACTTACGCTTGATCTCGACGGGCATGAGGAGTAGCGGGGCGAATCGCGGACGCTCACTGCGTGGTGTCTCATACCAGCGCAGCATGCCGAGTGCGAGGTAGAGGGTATTCGCTCCATTTTCTTCGAGGGAGAGACGCGCCTGTCTATATAGATAAGTGAGTGTTTTATCTAGTTCGTACTCTGTCAAGTAACTGTGCAGGCGATTCTGCTTCAGCTGCTCTTGGAGTAGTGGGAGGATAGGATCTGACTGAGCGATGCTGGAGAAGAGGGCGCGTGTGCTCTCTTCGTCAGATTTCCTCGCTGTCCAGTCGCTGGGCTTTTCGAGAAGGGAGAACTGCTCTCCACTGCTGAACTTGTCTTCCCATTCATTGAGATTAGCCGCCATGAGCTGGATGCTGCTGCGGCTGATGCGGGCATTGAGGAGATTGTTTCGAAGGCTGAGATCGAGTAGCTTGCGCTCCCAGACTTTCTGCTTCGTCGCTTCGCCCTTGTCGAGTTGTAGCAGCTCGCTGAGCGGAGCGATGGCAGAGGGGGCTCTCATGCACAGTGGTGAGGGTGGGGCCTCCTCTAGGGTGAATCCTTCATGTCCCATCACGCGCTGCGGGAGGGGCTTGATATGTGACAAGCGGCAGCGTTTCACATCAAGCGAACAGAGGAAATTTTCCGTGTCGATAAGGTGGTCTTCCGCCGCCTTGCTCGCGATGTCAAAGGGCTGAGTGTGTCCCATATTCATCATGGTGCATTCCGCGAGAGCGATTTCATTAATTCCCGAGGCAAGACGCTTTGTCAGCACGCTGATGTCATCATTCACACTATCCGTAAGCATCTGATCCACGAGCCATGCACCTATGAAGGCGTGCCCCTTGGTGATGATGATAATAGGATTAATCCCCGCGGCTTCGAGGCAGGCGGCGTAGAGCAGGGACATGTCGAGGCAGTTCCCCAGCTTTTGTGAAAAGCAGGCATCGGCAAGGCGCACGCGCTGACCTCTCTCTTCATAACTCGCTGGGTGTATGCAGTAGCTGATTTCGTACTCCGAGGCGGATTGGAATAGAGCAGCCATCTGCTTGCGTACGCGATCGGAGGAATGTGAGAGATAGGCATCTAGTGCCGCGTCTTCTCCCCATTCTTCAAGGATCTGCGACGCGCGCCTCAGCACACTGGCGATAGAAGGGTGATTCGGCGTGATGAAGGCGGCTAGTAGCTCTGGATGCTCAGACACACCGCCCCATTGGTCAAAGGCGAGGATTTCCAGTGGGTAATGCTCATCACAGATCATCTCTCCTTCGGCTGTGATGCTTAAGCGCATTTCTGTGTTCACGCGCTCTGTTAATTGTGATAGGTATGCCGCGGTGAGTTTCGGGGAAAGATCATGGATGATGAGACTGCTCCCAGTGGGGATCACCTCGAAGCGACGTTCACAGCTCGTAGCGATTTCATCATAGAGTTCTAGCTTCACGCATACGTTTTTTAAGTCGCATTCCCCCTCGTGATGCAGCTGAATCTGGCGTACGATAGGAATTCTATTCTGCTGAAGAGCGTAATTAGGCTTCCTTAGATATGTTAAGTCAATCAGTAATGGTGAAGAGGTGGGCGTGTTCATGAGAGGAGAGGTTATCCGTGTCTTGTGAGTTTATCAGAAGTGTGGGTACATCATGCCTAGCGTATCCAAAAGAAAGCGGAAAGAATGATCTTTCCGCTTTCTTAGTATATCGGGGCGACAGGATTCGAACCTACGACATCCAGCTCCCAAAGCTGGCGCTCTACCAGGCTGAGCTACACCCCGAAAAGGTGTTTTAGGTTTATTAAAAAATGGCTCAGGACGGATTCGAACCGCCGACACGCGAATTTTCAATCCGCTGCTCTACCGACTGAGCTACTGAGCCTTTTTTTAATCGCACCATTCACTGGTAAGGGTGCGAAGACATTCTATACGATTTCCTCTAATATGGCAAGCGAAAAATTTCATGTTTTTTCAGTTTTGTTGATTTAAAGCCATCGTTTGAATAATCGAATCCCAACTACTTATTCTATTAACCACCTTTAGAAATTCTTTTTACAGGGGCGTAGCATAACCATTCTGAAAGATATGGGATGCGGTTGAGTACAAAAAAGAATCCCAAACAGATAAAGAATATAAAGAAAGGTAGCACAAACTCCATCCACGACCAGTGATACACTGCCGCCATCTCTCTGCAGAACGACATCACAGGCCAGTGTGCAATAAAGACCAAGAAGACACTTGCTGCAAATGTACTCACCCATTTCGTCATTCGTGGTGCATATCGTAGACAAAGCCAACAAAGTGCCAGGTGGTTTGAGATGACCAGGGGCGTTATATAGTACATTCTTGAATAGCGAAAGTAAGGATAAGGGAATATTATTTGCAAGAGCAGCATGAGCACAAAGAGCGACATCATAAGCAAAGGAATAAGTGGTCTCTTCATGAAAAAGTCTTCGATTTGAATAGCGGTGACTTGTTTAGATATAGCGAGCCCTAACATAAAGAAAGAGATAGCTGAGGCATTCAAATTTTTCGTAAATATAGTATGCGTAAAAATATCATAAGGAAAAAACTTACCTAACTCGTGAACGGCAAAAAAGCCTGCGCTCGCACAGTATAAAAGCCAGACGGGTAGCCTGTTCATAAGAGGAGCGAAAAGTGTTAGAAGAAAAAAGGCGCGAAAAAACCAAAATACTCCAATCCTAGGATATTCTTTCGTAAAATCTAGTCCCAGCTGATCATACCAAAAGCCCAAAGTATGCATGTTAGGTAGTGACTTCCACTCGCCGTGCGGGATAAAACGCAATAAGCTACTTAAAACATAATAGAAGACACAGGCCATTAACCAGACTACTAGTATTTTTCCTGCACGTTTCCATTCTAGCAATGAACCAGATGGTTTAAAAAGAAAGCCTGAGAATAAAAAGAAGGCGATTACGCTAAAAGTAGAGAAACCTTCGATCATTTTCCAAGCGGCAATACCAAGATTGCAGTGTTCTACAATGATAGACAATATAATAGTCACACGCATGAAATCAATCCATATCGTTCGAGGTGGTCTGAGAGTAGGAGTTAAACTTGGTGAGGAGCTAGTCATATGTGAATGTCAGTTATATAAGTGTTAGAATATTCTGTAGTGAGCATCAGCTTGGCGCTAAGCTAAGTGTAATATATACTTAATAAAGATCTTGTATTAACGATTAGAGAAAACAGGCTATTTCTTCACTTCTAGCCTGCGCCTACACAAACCAAAGCTACTTTAGTTACTATTCTGTTAAAGTCAAGAGAAAACGCCTTATAGAGACCACCCAATTCGCATCCAACCTAAAGATTATTACTCTGGCGATAGATAATGGGATATGCTATAATATGTACTGAGGCAAGTAATATAAAAAGCCTAGATGCATCGCAAAGGTACTGCTTGAAACAACTCTGCGCGCTAAAATATTCGCAAGGAGAAAGTCAGGAGAAGAAATCAGGCTATCTAGCTTAATGATAGCTCATCAAGAAAGCGGTCCCTATCGACATGCGTGCCCGAGTAGCCGTGGGCACGCTCGATAGCGCGCTGCTTCCAGCGCGGGAGAGCCCTGTGCTGCGCCTTGCGCGACAGGGGCTTTTTCTTCGATTTCGAGGTGTCCTGCTGCGCGTGATGCTGCTGCGCATGATGCTTCTGATGAGCTTTCTCCGACATGATCTTGCGGCGCATGTCCTTCGCGCTGAGCTCCCCCTTCGCCGCACTGACACGCCAAGGACCGAGTCCCGAAGAGCGCGATATAGGGAGGCAGAGCAGATCGGGATCGATGAAGTGTAGCTGCCGCTTCAGCACATCATGAATATTCATTAAAATATTCCCCACGATGGCAGGGTCACCCATGAGCTCGATGCCAAAGGCGAGGCGTATGCGCAGTGCCTGTCCTGCGAGTCGTCCCATCTCGCGAAGGGATATACCCTCATCGGGATGCTCATCAGGGGCGCAGGTCGCGGCTATTTGCAGCACGAAGAGGCTGTCGCGTACCTTGCGGCAGAGCTTGTCAGCGAGATCATCGACACGCGGGCGGGCGTTGAAGCGGTAGTCCTTTAGCTCGATGAGCCAGAGCTCGCGTGTCTTCGGCAGGTAGAGCACATAGTCCATCTCCTTGCAGCTCGTGCAGAAGTTCTGCGCGCGATGTGCATAAAAATCTGAGCATTCGAAGCGGCACACCTTCGCCCCTGCGGGGAAGTCCAGTCTGAACGCTCCTTCGATGTAGTGCGGTTCTGGCTTCTTAGGACTCATGGGGTCTCATCATCGCTCAGCATCTCTGCGTAGGGTCGCTCCAGAGGAGTGACACCCAGACCTAGGTAGCGATCAGCCTGCGCTACCTCCGCTTGTAAACTATCCATGGGCTCGAGCTCCATCATGCTATCAGCCGTGGAGACACGCACACGCTTATGCTCGTGACTAGGTGCCTGTAAGCCTATAAAACGCCGCGCGATTCCCTCATTCTCACGCAGCTGAATGGTCAGCTCACGTAAAAGGAACAGGCTATGTGTGCTCATCATCAGCTGCACCCCTGCGCGGCAGAGGCAGAGCATGATGCGCACGAGTGAGGGCAGATGCGATGCATTCAGATTCATCTCGGGCTCATCCCAGAACAGCATTGTCCCACGGCGCACGCTGCCATTATCCAGCAGCAGGGCGAGTGTGCCGAGTCGCTTAAAGCCCTCGGCGATGAGGTTCAGCTCCACGAGTCCTATCTCGGGACGCTTCAGATAGAAGCGCGCATGCTGACGCACGAGCTCACCACCGAGTAAACGCTCTATTTGCGTCTTCGCCTCGGTGATGGTCGCAGCGGGTTTTTCCTTCAGCGGGGACTGGCTGAGTGCTTCACAGAGGCGGCGGCTCACACCATCGAAAAGTTCTGGAAAACGCTTCGCCCCATGCGAATAATAAGGGAAGATAGACAGCACCTCGCGTGGGGAGATGAACAGCGCATTCTCCAGCAGGGAGCGATCAGGCATGCGCGTGATGCTCAAGCCCTGTGCATCCTCCTTTCCAAAAAAGTGGAAAGCGAGCTCCGATGACCCGAGTGGCACATGATCGCCTGAGAAGCTGGCTTCCAGACTCGGATGCCCCGCGCCTGCGACGCGTGAGGATAGAGAGGAGAGCCCCTGCACGCCAAAGGTGCTGATAAAAGCCTGACGCAGCCGCTCCTCCGCAGCCCATCGCTCGGGAAGCTCGCGCGATCCATGCTCACACATCCAGTGGGAGAGCGCGTAGCTGAGTTTTAGGAGATGACTCTTCCCCGAGTCATTCCCACCGACCACGACATTCATCCCCTCGACGAGGTGGAATACCTCGCGCGTCGGGAATACGGTCACACCATCGACGACAAGCTTTCGTATCATTATTTATGGTATAACATAAATAAGGAGGAAAGACAAGTGGCAAAATGCTGCGCGGCGCTAGCAGTTATTCTTTCGCCGCATTGTGGGCTTGTTGTCGTGTCTTCTCTGCATGGACGCTCTCGCGTTTGCCGCAGAAGATAAGAGTCGCGCTGTCGCGCGCGGTGGTCGGAGCGTCAGTTTCTGGTGTGGAGCTGATGCAGGGTTTGCAAGGCGGGCGCTTGTGACATCAGGCTATGAGGAAACTGACGCTGCTGTGCTCTGTGAGCACAGCTTTTCCGCGAGGGCTTTGCCCTCACACTCCCAGCAAGGACGCCGTCCTTGCATCCTGCCAGAGGAGCGCGCCCCTCTGGACTCCCATTTAGGTGTCCTTTATGGGGGTTGCGTCAGCCATATTAAAAATCAATAAATTAACGTGTTGAAAATTCCTTCATACTGTCTCATACTAACTAAGCCAGCAGTTATTCTTTCGCCGCATTGTGGGCGAAGGTGACGATCTTTTCGATGCTATCCTGCGCAGCAGTGCCATCTCCTGCACGCAGGGCTTCCAAGAGCTCATCATGCAGTGCGAGAGCGTACTCTTCGTACTGCCTCTCATGCAGCACCTCGCGCCAGTGGCGACTCAGGTACTCCGCGATCACGCGGTAGATCTGGCTGAGAATGGGATTATGGGTGCAGTCGGCGATGAGTGAGTGGAAGTGCATATCGGCTTCGATGCCCTCCCCTGCCCTTGTCTTGCAAGCTTGCAGGGCGATTTCCAACTCACCTAATTCTGCATCCGAGCGGTTCACAGCGGCGAGTGCGACTATGGATTTTTCTATAGCGAGTCGCGCCTCTAGGATGCTGTCCATATCCACCTGCTCGAGTCTCTGGTCGAGGGCGGCATTCAGCCTATCGGTGGCGGTGACATAGGTGCCATCCCCTGGGCGTGCGACGAGGAGCCCCGCGTGGATGAGCCCCTGCACGGCTTCGCGTGCGGTGTTGTGACTGACGGCGAAGAGGCGCGCGAGCTCTGCTTCGGCTGGGATGCGCTCGCCTAGTGGCCAGCTTCCCTCGCGGATGAGCTGCTCCATCTGCTCGCGTAGCTGTCCAGCGAGCGATTGGCGTTTCAGGGGCTTGGGCTTCGGGGTAGTCATGGGACGATCATGAGGCGATCATGGACCACAGGCGACCGTCGCGGCCTTCCATCAGTCGAATAGGCAGTTCAAATGCCTCGGAAAGTATCTGCTCTGTGAGCACATCGTCCCTCGTCCCGCGTGCCATAATATGTCCGTCGCGCAGGATCATCCCCGTCTTGAAGACGCAGGGCATGATGTCTTCGATGCGCTGAGTGATGAAGATCATCGTCAGCTCGGGGCGGCGTGCGGCGAGGTCGGCTATGGTTTGTAGCAGGAACTCACGCCCCGCGAGGTCGAGGTACACACTGGGTTCATCGAGTATCATGAGCTCAGGCTCTGTCATGAGGGCGCGTGCGATGAGCACCTTCACTTGCTCGCCGCTGCTCATCTGATGGACAGGGCGGTCTGTTAAGCTCTCGGCATGCAGGAGGCTCAGTAGTTCGGCGGCACGCTTTTCTTCGCTTTCGCTGGGATCGCGGAATAGACCTATGGTCGCGTCAGCTCCTGAGAGCACCATCTCACGACCTGTCCATGCGCGCTCACCGTTCAGCCATTGCTGCATGAAGGGGCTAACCCACGCGATGCGACGGCGCAGTTCTTTCAGATTCACCTGACCGAATCGCGAGCCTAGCACTTCCACCTTCGCGCCGAACAGGGGCCACGCGTAGCCGAGCAGCATGCGCACGAGGGTGGTTTTCCCCGCGCCGTTTGCTCCGAGGATGAAGCAGCGGTCACCGCGTGTCAGCTGCCAATTGATAGAATGAAGCACTTCGCGACCGCCTAAGTACACGGTGGCGTCTTCTATATGTATAGCTAGGTCTGTAGCGTCCATCTACTCTGTGCTTCTGGTGAAAAAGGGGCGCAGTTAGGAACTGCGCCCCTGTAGTAAATATATTCAATCTCTTATCGAGAACTACTTGCGTTCGAAGAGGGAACGGATCTTGCGTCCGACGACTTCGACTGGGTGTTCGTGGAGTTCTGCGCGCTTAGCTGCGAGAACTGGTGCACCCTTGGATGCTTCTTCAAGCCAGACGCGTGCGAATTCGCCGCTTTCGATGCGCTTGAGGGATTCCTTCATCTTTTCCTTCACGTCAGGCTGGATGATCTGTGGTCCGTTGTAGTACTCGCCGAACTCAGCTGTGTTCGAGATCACTTCGTTCATGCGCTCGATACCACCAGCGTAGATGAGGTCGACGATGAGCTTAGCTTCATGGACGCACTCGAAGTAAGCCATTTCTGCTGGGTAGCCAGCTTCGATGAGTGTTTCAAAACCATACTTCATGAGGTCGACGATACCACCGCAGAGTACGTTCTGCTCACCGAAAAGATCTTCGTATGTTTCCTGCTCGAAGGTACACTCGAGAACGCCACCGCGTGTGAGGCCTTCTGCCTTTGCCATACCGAGAGCGATGTCACGAGCTGTGCCAGATGCATTCTGGTACACGCCGATGAGGCCTGGGCAGCCGAAGCCTTCTTCGAACACGCGGCGAACTTCTGTACCTGGTCCCTTAGGCGCGACGAGGATAACGTCGACGTCTGCTGGAGGTACGATGGTCTTGAACACGTATGCAAAGCCATGGGAGCAGCTCAGCGTCTTTCCTGTAGCAAGGTAAGGCTTGATTTCGTTTTCGAAAACAGAACCATGGGATTCATCAGGAAGAAGGATGTGGATGATGTCAGCACGCTGGGAAGCATCAGCGACGCTGAGTACTTCGAAGCCTTCTTGTACTGCTGTGTCCCAGCTCTTGCCAGGACGCAGACCGATGATGACATTCACACCGCTATCGCGCATGCAAAGTGCCTGAGCACGTCCCTGTGCACCATATCCGATTACTGCTACTGTCTTGCCGTTGAGCACACTTACGTCTGCATCCTTGTCGTGGAGAATATCCATATTATGTGATTCTATAAAAAGTTTTTTAACATTCACCCAAACACCCAATGTTTGGACATGTGCGTATCTTAGCAAATGTCACTCGAAGATCAAGCATAAATTCTAATAATTATGCGTCAATTTAGAAAATATGCTATTAAATGGGGGAATTCTCTGATAAACTGGGGTAGTATAGATCTTTTTATGAAAACACACCCACTAGTCACTCCCCTCCTTTTGTCGCTCGCTAGCCTAGCCAGCGCGCAGGTCGTCACCATAGACGATCCTCAGCAACTTCAAAAATCATCACCTGCCCCCACCCGCGTGGCGGCTCAGCCGGTGCAGTACACACAGCCTGTCCAGCAGCCAGTGCAGTACACACAACCTGTGCAGCAGACACAGCAGTCGCCTGCCCCCATGAGCCCAGGTGCGGTACCGATCTATGAGAGCGCGCGTAATTACGTCAGTCTGAGTGGTCAGATCTGGCTGCCTCACGATACCCTCTTCGATGAAGGAGGTGGCATTATCTCCGAAGACGAGAAGGTGGAGTTCTACGGCTTTGGTATAGAAGTCGGAACGAGCCTTAGTTTAAACAACCGCCACTGGGGCTACTTAGATTTTCGCTGTGGCGGCGGAACTTATGAGCGTGACACTGAGGTATTCACAAACCCAAATAACCCGAACAAGAGCGATCGTTTCCTCCTTGAGAACGACATGTTCCTGTTTAGCTTCACAGCAGGCTACCGCTACCTGCGCCCCCTGAACCGAGGAATCACCATGATCGTAGGAGCTTACGGTGGTCTTGGTGCTGTCGGCTTCAACGACCCCTTCTATGATCCGTATTACGATCCTTACGATCCCTATTATGATTCTTATTACGATGATTACGACTGGAGCGATAACAGTGAGATCGGAGCAGTCGTCGGTGCAGAGATAGGCTTCGAGTTCCAGATCACACCGCACACTTTCCTGAGCCTGAGCTACGGTGTCGAGTTTCATAGCGCGTCACCCGATTACGAGTTCACGAAGAAACGCAACGCGTCTACGAGACCCATCGTCTATCAGAACATCAGCGTGGCTGTAGGCTGGCAGTTCTAATATGCAGTCTAGATAAGGGCATCTTGCGAAATTAGCAGCTTCGGATTTTGCATGCAGTTTGGATGATAATTTACGGCGTTTGGGTGCGCATAGCGAGCTATGTAAGCCCAAAAAGCTGTAAATTCTCGCCAAAATGCGGCAAAAGAGGTGCTGTTTCGCTCATTTTCGAGACCATCATTCTACTCGGACTAATTTCGCAAGGTGCCCATAAGCAAAGACCGAGCCTCTTCGTGAGACTCGGTCTTTCTTTGTGGATGCACGGAGCAGATATAGGAGATTTGCTTGTAGGCACGTTTTCGCGTCTTCTCTGAGTGGACGCTTCGCGTTTGCGACGGTAAGAAAAGTGTCGCGCTTGGGTAATGCGTCCCCCATAGATAAAAATACGCAGCTTTAACGTATTCTTTATGCGTAAAAATCACTTCTTCTTTCGGAAGTCAAGCAGGGCAAGCTGCTGGGCGATGCGGCTTTCGAGATAAGCCTGTTCCTCGCGGTTCATGACGGAAGCACCATCAAGAAGTGCCTTCTTCGCTCGTGCGACTGCCTCTTCTACGCTATTAATCTCGACCTGAGCAGCATCGACTGCCATGTCGGTGACGAGGAGGATATGCCCCTTCTCCACCTGCATGAAGCCTCCGCCTATGAAGAGCTTCTTCATCTCCCCTGCCTGCTCCCTGTAGGTGAGCTCACCGAAGCTCAGGGCTGCAATGAGGTCAGCATGGTCTGGCAAGATCTCTATCTCACCCTGCTGGCTGGGCAGATGGACGCTGAGCACCGCCGTTTCTACTGCGGTGCGCTGCGGGGTTATGATTTTTAGATCAAGAGCCATGCTGGGGATTATTCGTTAGAGTTCACGACGGTTTCGATGCTGCCCTTCATATAGAAGTCAGCTTCTGGGATGTGATCCCACTTGCCCTCGAGGATTTCTGCGAAGCCTCGTACGGTTTCTGAGACTGGCACGTAGGCACCAGGGATACCACTGAAGACCTCAGCGACGCTCAGCGGCTGGGACAGGAACTTCTGAATCTTACGCGCACGGCTCACGATGAGCTTGTCAGACTCCGAAAGCTCGTCCATCCCGAGAATGGCGATCATATCTTGGAGGTCCTTATAACGCTGGAGGCTCTTCTGCACACCACGAGCGACGCGGTAGTGCTCGTCTCCGACGAGTTCTGGGCTGAGTGCCTGAGATGTCGATGTGAGGGGATCAACCGCAGGGTAAATCCCCTGAGCGGACAGCGCACGGTCGAGCACCACCTTCGAGTCGAGGTGAGAGAATGTGGTCGCGGGAGCGGGGTCAGTCAAGTCATCCGCAGGCACGTAAACCGCCTGCATGGACGTGATCGAGCCCTTCTTCGTGGAGGTAATACGCTCCTGAAGCTGCGCCATTTCCTCAGCGAGGTTTGGCTGATAGCCCACGGCTGATGGTGTACGACCGAGCAAGGCACTCACTTCTGAGCCCGCCTGTGAGAAGCGGAAAATATTATCAATGAAGAGCAGCACGTCCTTATTCTCCTCATCGCGGAAGTATTCCGCCATGGAGAGCGCAGAGAGGGCGACGCGGAGACGCGCACCGGGAGGCTCATTCATCTGGCCGTATACGAGGGCGACCTTCGACTCCTCTGGTTTCTCGATGTTCACGACACCGGATTCACTCATTTCATGGTAGAAGTCATTCCCCTCACGTGTACGTTCACCGACACCTGCGAAGATAGAGAGACCTGAGCGAGCCTTAGCGATATTGTTAATCAGCTCCATGATGAGCACGGTCTTACCGACACCTGCACCACCGAATGAACCAGCCTTCCCCCCCTTGATGAAGGGGCAGATCAGGTCGATGACCTTAATGCCTGTTTCCAGCACTTCGGAGGAAGTAGCCTGTTCTTCCAGTGTGGGAGCTTCGCGGTGGATAGGGTAGCGTTTTTCACAAATAGGAGCTCCTCTGTCATCCACGGTCTCACCGAGGACATTGAAGATACGTCCGAGTACACCTGTGCCAACTGGCACGGTGATGCAGTCGCCTGTGTCGATGGCTTCCATGCCGCGCTTGAGACCATCCGTGCTGCTCATGGCGACGGTACGTACCCAGCCATCGGCGAGATGCTGCTCTACTTCCAGTACTAGCTGCTTAGGCTCACCTTCGACTTCGAATTCGACGGTAAGCGCGTTGTAGATGGCGGGCATTTCCGCCTGTGAAAAGTCGATATCGACGACCGCGCCAATAACTTGGACTATGGTTCCTTTGTTCATATGAAGCTGCTTTTCTATGCTAAAGTTGTGAGGTTAAATTTTTTGAAAATGTTTTATTGCGATGCTACAGTCATCATTCCATCGCCTTCATGGCAGTGGTGATATCCAGCAGTTCGTTTGTGATCTGAGTCTGGCGTGCCTTGTTGTACTCCAGCGTGAGGCTGTCGATGAAGCCCTTTGCGTTCTCGGTCGCGGCCTTCATCGCCACCATGCGTGCAGAGTGCTCCGAGGCCTTTGCCTCTAGGATGAGCTGCGTGAGCAGATGGAAGAAGTACAGAGGCAGGATGGCATCGAGCAGTTGCCCTGCACTGGGTTCTAAAATGAAAAGATCATTCTCCGTGTCAGCAATATCATCATCGGATGCGATGACGAGGAGTTCTTCAGGAGTGACAGGCAGTAGCTTACGCAGAGTAGGCTTCTGCACGACTACATTCACATAACGCTGGAAGCAGACGTAGACCTCCTTGTAGCCGTCCTCGATGAAGGCCTTGCGCAGGTAGTCTGCGATGGGCTTCAGGGCTGCGTCGTCGAAGTTATCCTTCAGGGTGAAGGAGGCGATGAGATTACGCTGGAGGCGTGCGAGCTGGGGGTTCAGTTTCGCGCCTATGGTCACGATATCGGCATCCGCTGGGCACTCCTTCATCAGAAAGCGCATGAGATTGGAGTTCAGACCGCCGCACAGACCGCGATCCGTGTTGATCAGCAGCACGAGGGTCTTGCCCTCTTCTTCCTCCAGCATGAGTGGCGTCTGACATTCGTGAATCGTCTCCTCCAGATGCTTCAGCACATTCGCCATCGCGCTGATATAGCTGCGCCCCTTCAGGGCGAGCTCCTGCGCACGACGCATCTTCGCAGAGGCGACGAGCTGCATCGCCTTCGTGATCTGGGATGTGTTGCGCACAGAGCTGATTCTGCGCTTGATGTCTCTGAGGCTAGCCATGATAGGGCTTCAAGGGTGAGAGGATTAAGCTGTGAAGCTGAAGTTTTCCATGAAGTTTTTCAGTCGCTCATCGAGCTCAGATGTCAGGTCGCCTACATGCTCGATCTCCTTGAGAAGAGCGTCGTCCATCGCGGCTGTCGCTTCGAGCTTCTTGCGCACCTCTTCGATGCTGTCCACAGGTACCTTATCGAAGTAACCACGCTGGATGGCGTAGAGGTTAATCACCTCCATACCGAGGGACTTAGGCTTATAAAGACCCTGCTTAAAGAGTTCTGTGATGCGGCTACCGCGCTCCAGCTTATTGCGCGTGTTCACATCAAGGTCAGAGCCGAACTGGGCAAATGCCTGCAATTCTTCGAACTGCGCGAGGTCGAGCTTCACAGAACCTGCGAGCTTCTTTACAATCTTCGTCTGCGCACTAGAGCCTACTCGGCTCACGGAGATACCGACATTAATCGCTGGACGCACGCCCTGATTGAAGAGGTCGGCATCGAGGAAGATCTGACCGTCTGTGATGGAAATCACATTCGTAGGAATATAAGCGGAAACGTCACCTGCCTGAGTCTCAATGATAGGAAGCGCGGTAAGCGAGCCCCCCTTACGCCCATTGTCCGTATTGATACGTGCAGCGCGCTCAAGCAAGCGGCTATGCAGGTAGAACACGTCACCTGGGTAGGCTTCGCGACCCGAGGGACGGCGCAGAATGAGTGATACCTGACGGTAGGCTACGGCATGCTTAGAAAGGTCATCATACACGATGAGGGCATCATCCCCCTGATCCATGAAGTACTCACCCATCGCGCAGCCCGCGTAAGGCGCGAGGTACTGCATGGCAGCACTGTCGGACGCAGAGGCGACGACGACGATGGTGTAAGGCAGTGCGCCTGACTCTTCCAGCTTCGCGACGAGACGTGTGATATTCGCACGCTTCTGGCCGATGGCGACGTAGATGCTATACATGGGGCGGTGATCAGCATCATCCTTGTGCTGGATGTTCTGCTGAGCCTGAGCGATGATGGTATCAACAGCGAGAGCTGTCTTCCCTGTGGAGCGGTCACCGATGATGAGCTCACGCTGTCCACGGCCGATGGGGATCATGGCATCAATGGGTAGAATCCCTGTCTGCACAGGCTGATCCACCCCCTTACGCGTGATAATGCCCGATGCGATCTTTTCCACAGGATAGTGGTCATCAGCATCAATAGGGCCTTTACCATCGAGGGGATTCCCCAGCGTATCGACGACGCGTCCGAGCATGGCGCGGCCGACAGGCACCTGTAGGAGTCGACCTGTGCTCTTACAGAGATCGCCTTCTTTCAGTTCTGGTCCACGACCGAGAAGCACTGCCCCCACCTCGTGTTCTTCGAGGTTCATGGCGAGTGCGGTCACGCCATAGGGTAGCTCAATCATTTCATTAAGCATGGCGTCACTGAGACCTTCGATGCGGGCTACCCCGTCACCGATGGACTTGATCACGCCGACGTTTTCATTCACTGTCGCGCGGACAGTTTGACGGATTTCTGCTTCGAGTTCTTGAACGATGTTGCTCATATGCGTTGTTCTTGGGAAAATGTAATTATACTTTTGGAAAATGGGAAAATTAATACTGCTTTGTCAGCTTACTCAGGCGATTCAGGCGGGAGAGCACCGATGCATCCGTGCGGTCATCACCCACTTGGACGATGAAACCAGCGATGAGGCTAGGGTCTACTTCCCACTGGAAGTGCAGCCCCGCCTTCTTCTCTTGGAGGCGTGCGGTGATCTCTTGCTTTTCAGAGTCGGTGAGCTCGACAGCACTGCGGATGATGGCTGTGTGCTTCTTCACCTCCAGCTTCACGAGATCGCTGAACGCTTGCAGCAGGGGGAGATAGTTACGTGGCTTCGAGGCCAAGAGGCGCGCGGCAATCAGGCGCACCGTGTCTTCACGCAGGATGGACTGCTCGTCGAGGCAGAGGCGTAGCAAGCGTCGTGCGCGAGCCTGTGTATCCTTGGATATCTTCATCTGGTGGTCGTCCTACGTGTTAAGAATGATATTAGAGCTGCTTGATCGCTTCTTCATTAATGATGCGATGATCGCTTTCGCTGAGCACCTTGCCTGTCACTTGCGCGGTGGCTTGGGCGACGAGGTTCGCGAAGTCGGCGCGGAGTGCGTCCTTCGCTTGCTGGGCTTCGAGCTCTGCCTGCTTGCGGGCGTTTTCGAGGATATTCTTCGCTTCTTGAGCAGCGCGATTCGAGGACTCTTCCTGCACATGGCTCGCGAGTTGGCGTGCATGCTCCAGATGCTCTTCGCTCTTACCGCGAGCTTCTGCGATGATGTTTTCGCTCGTGACCTTCACCTCAGCGAGGCTCTTCTCACTCTCGGCGCGCATGGCTTCGCCTTCTTCGATGCGCGAGCGTCGCTCTTCGAGCTGAGCCGCGATGGGCTTGATTCCAAACTTCACAACAATAGCCACGAGCAGGGTGAATGCGATGGCGTGCGCAATGAAGGAATCGACATTCAAACCGAACTTGTCGACGAATTGCTGGAGATTAGCGGCGATGATGGGTGTGATCATATCTTTGAGATGCGGTGAGCCCAGAGGGCTAGGAGACTAGGAAGGCTTATAAAGCGTGGATGCTAGTAGCGACTAGCGGCGGATGAGACGAGCGGCAGATAAGACGAGCGGCAGAAGTCGGCATGAAAGTTTAGAGCAGCCTTGACTATGAAGACTCAGGATTCAAGGCTGCTCCAAACCCATGTTATTCGCCTGTGGCGAAAAGTGCTACGAAGGCTACACCTTCGATAAGAGCTGCAAGAAGAATACTAATTGTCAGCACCTTACCAAAAGAGCCCGGATTACGGCCTACGGATTCAGCAGCCTTCATGCCGATGATACCGATGCCGATGCCTGCACCGATAACGACGGCGCCTGGTGTGGATAATAATGAGGTCATAATGATGTTCTATGTTGTATTTTAGTTTTTTTCTAGCCGCCTTCACGTTTTATCTTCATGATCAGACGGAGAGAAATCTTGATATCAGGCCGACTCTTCCTCCCCATCGTCGAGTTGGGTGCGAAGGAAGATAGCGGTCAGCATGAGGAAAACGAGTGCTTGCACGAAGCCCACGATGAGCTCCAGTGCCATGAAGGGCAGAACAGCCGCCCAGCTGACGAGACTCATCTTTTCAATGATGAGCTCACCTGCGAAAATATTACCGAAGAGACGTGCGGCCAAGGCGACAGGGCGAATGCAAATAGAGAGCACTTCAATAAGCCCGACAAAGAAGAAGATAGGCATGAGCAGGTACTTCAGCGCCCCTGTGAGACCGCCCTTCGGACCGAAGAGGTGAGCGACGAAGTGGACAGGACCTTGCTCGCGCATCACCCAGAAGAACCACAGCACCGCGTACATCAGACCGAGGAAGAGCGTGACGTTGAGATCCGCATTCGCTCCACGAAAGAGGGGCTGACCTTCGTAGGTAATGCTACCGACACCTGGTACGAGCCCTATGTAGTTACTCACAAGAATGAGTAGGAACACGGTGGCGAAGTACCAGAAGTACTTCTTCGCGAGCTTTCGCCCGACGAGGCTTTCGACAAAGTTGTATAGCACTTCAAACACCCATTCGACAAAGTTCTGCATCTTGCCAGGCACGAGTGCCATCTTGCGCGTGGAGAGGCGCAGGAAGAGCGTGATGAGGAGCATGGCAATCACCATCATCACGAGAGAATTAGAAATAGGCAGGGTATGCCC
>CAYJJD010000010.1:0-56861 GCA_964370425.1 uncultured Akkermansia sp.
TAGCGAGCTATGTAAGCGCAAAAAGCTGTAAATTCTCGCCAAAATGCGGCAAAAGGCGTGCTGTTTCGCTCATTTTCGAGATCTACATTTTACTCGGACTAATTTCGCAAGGTGCCCTCCAAGGCCTCGAGAGCATCCTGCGCCTTGGGCTTTCCGTATACAGCTGCTTTTCTCAGCCACGCTTTCGCATTCGCCAGATCTGGCTTGAGATCACCATGACCATCTCTGTATAGTATACCGAGATCATAGGCTGCGTCAGTACTGCCATGATTACTCGCTTCTACATAGAGCGGGAGAGCCTTTTGCAGGTTCTTTTCCACGCCTATCCCGTCGCGGTAGCAGCGTGCAAGACCGAGCTGTGCATCAGCGTCACCGAGCTTCGCACCACGCATGTAGTAGTCGGCCGCGACATACTTCTGCTTGTCTATATAATAGTCACCGAGCGCGGCGAATGCTGTGGGCTCGCCCTGTCGCGCCGCCTTCTTCCACCAGTACACGGCTTTTGACTCATTCTTCGCGACACTGCGCCCGTCATCCATGTAGTCATTACCTAGGCGCACCTGAGCTTCCGCATCACCGCTGCGAGCCTTCTTTACATAGCCTGCCTGGGGGCGCGGGGCATTCGGCAGCTCGGTCAGATCATTTTCAACGGAGCGCGAGCCATCCTCGGTATGGTAGATATTTCTCGTGACGATGAAACCAAGGGATTTCCCCTGCTTATCGAGGACTTCGAAACGGTAGACGTACGCGGGATCAATGCAGACGATATCATCATTACGAAGACGACTATAGTACCACTCCTCGACTTCAAGCCAGCGTTCAAACACAGCCTTTACATCGGCATCTATAGGAATGACGGTCGTCGTATCCTCTACATCCGACAGAGCCGCACCGATGAAGACTTTCAGCTCATGACCTTCATTCTTGAATTTCTGAATCTCTTGGCGAAACTGCACCGCTTCATCCTCCTCCATTTTAACGGTTTCGAAGAAAGCGTCGAAGCCTTGCGCGCGTTGGTCTATATTAAGCTGCCTATACTCGCAGCTCTGGAGGCCGAGGATAGCGACAGCGGCTAAGGATGCTGCACAGAAGGAGGATTTAATGGACATATTTTTCATGGGTTATTTAGAATTAGATATTATTGGGTTAAAAATTAGACATCGCTTGGCAGGACAAAGCCATTATCCGCGGCGCGCTTATACCAGCTCTGGGCGACCTGGGAGTTTACTTCGACACCGCGCCCCAGTTCATAGGCTTCAGCGAGTTCCCACTGAGCTTGAGGGTGATCGCTCTCGGCCGCTCTCTGGAGAAGATAGACCATCTTACTCTCATTCTGCTCCACTCCGTGACCTCGCGAGTAGCACTGAGCGAGCAGGTAGCTAGCCTCCACATCCTTATGCGAAGAGGCGAGTTTAAGCCAATAAATAGCTTCATTCAGATCCCTGTACCTCTTATTCGCTTCTAGATAGAACTTCCCCAGCAAGAACTGAGCCTCTACCTCGCCTTGATCCGCGGCCTTTTTCCACCACATCAGAGCCTTATCAAAGCGCGGAGCTTCGTGGTGATCTCCCATGTAAAGCAGCCCTAATTGTAGCTGCGCCATGGCACTACCACTCTGCGCGGCCTTCTCCAGCCATCGTATCGCTTCGGCGCGATCTACGGCCACGCCATCTCCCTGCATGTAGGCGAGGGCGAGACTGAGCTGTGCCGCGAGCAGGTCCTGATCTGCGGCTTTTTTCCACCAGCGCATCGCCTCTTTCATTTGCTTTTCTACGCCTTCACCGTATTGGTAACGCAGTCCCACTTCATTCTGAGCATCAGCTAAGCCCTGCTCTGCGGCTTTCAAGTACCAAGAAAAAATCTCCTCACCACGCTTCACGAGCGCATCCTCTCTGTCCAGTCCCTCGGGGAGAGCTGCAGTCTGAAGACCGTAGGCATATTCATACTGCGCGACAGCATCCCCCAGCTCAGCTCCACGCTGGAAGCAATACAGAGCCTTACCAGCATCCTCTGCCACGCCCTCCCCCATGGAGTAGCAAAAGGCTAAGAAGCGGTAGGCTCGCGCGTCATCCTGCGCGGCAGCCTTCTTCCACCAGTACACAGACTGCTCTGCAGCGCGCTCGACACCCTTCCCTTTCATGTAGCAGTAGCCTACGAGCTGCTGCGCCTGAGCATCACCTTGATTAGCAGCAAGATACCACCAACGAACACTCTCCTCATCACTCTGTTTGACACCTTCGCCCCGCTGGTAGAGATTCCCCAGCTCGCGCTGGTACACGGCTTCACCTGCCTGAGCCGCAGCGACGATCTCATCGAGTCTCTGCGGCGTCAGCTCAGACTCAGGAGAAAAGAGTTTTTTTAAATGGTTGATTAGAGACATAATGTTGAGAGAGCTAGTAGTCTAGAATAAGGATATTCAAAATAGAATAATCCTTATTAATACTAAACCTACCAAGCCCTCTTGTCAACCGACTTTTTACATGATGTCATGATAAGCTCGATGAGGCGGGAAAAAGACTAGGGGACTTCCAATTTCTCGCGAGGCTAGATTTTGGGATGATTTTCGAGATGGATTTTTCGCGAATTGATGGCTCAGAGTGTCCTCTGAGACGAAAATTCGGGGCAAATCCAGCCGAAAAGCACTCAAAAGATGCCTCGTGAAGTGATTTTGTTCATTTGCTTATTTTGAATGACGAGAATTTAGAAGTCCCCACTACTTATTCGACTCGTCATAGGCCATGAGTGCCGCACCGAGTAATCCTGCATCAGCTCCGAACTGCGCAGACTCCAGCTGCAAGGCGGCGTAATGCGCCGGCATAAGCTGCGCCTTCAAGAAGCGATCCAGTGGCTCGAAGAGCAGGTCATTCGCCTTCGCGACACCACCACCGAGGATGAACTTCTCAGGCACGATGCTGTACATAAGGTTCATAATGAGGCAGGCAAGCTTCTCCGCATAGTCCGTGTACACCTGAGCGGCGATAGCATCACCAGCGCGAGCCGCGAGCTCAAGCGCGTAGGGAGTACAGTCCTCGTCCGTCTTAGTCACCCCTACGGCGGCATAGCGGGCGATCGCGTCGGCGGTCATTTCTCTGTTACCTAGATATTCTTCTATCCCCCCGCGGTTACCATAAGGTCCAGCCTTACCACGGTAGTCGATGCTGCACATGCCGAGCTCGCCCGCGGAGGCTGTCTTACCACGCAGCATCTGATTGCCGATGATGATACCACCACCTATGCCTGTACCGAGCGTGATGCTCACGACACTGTCGCAGCCGACACCTGCTCCGAGCTTCCACTCTGCATAAGCCATACAGTTCGCATCATTGTCGAGAAAGACAGGCATGCCGAGCTGCTTAGACATGAGCTCGCGCACGGGCGTAGCCTCCTGAAAGGCGGGCACATTCACCAAGCGACCGAGAACACCATTCGCGAAGTCCACCCAGCCTGGCATACCAAGCCCTACAGCGCACACATCGGGGTAGCGCGTTTTCAGCTCGGTGATGCAGTCGCACATCGCTTTGATAATGCTCTCCGTATCGGAGAACTGCTGCGTGGGGATGGGATCTGCTATGCAGAGAATCTCACTGCCGGCACAGACTCCTATTTTAATACTAGTTCCTCCGAAATCAACACCGATAGACTGAGCGCATTTATTCATATGCTCTCTATCTTCCCCATTATCACCTTCCTGTCAAGAAGAATGTCTCGATCATGGGCGTCATTCTCTAATAAATACTCTCGGCTTCATTATTTTCTTGCACGCGGCAGCAAATTCTACCAACATAGAGCGCATGCTAAACGACCCATTATATCACGAGCTAGTCGAGCTAGAAGCACACTTCGACAAGGACGAAATCTCAGCAGCAGATCTCAAAGTAGCACGCCGTGCCCTAGCCATCACCAAGGAATTATACAGTCAGTATGGTGAAAAAGCGCTAATCTACCAGATACTCTCGGCCGCGCGCCTCGGTCAGATGCTCACTCTCGTCGATGGCGATGAATACGAAGTCGTGCAGCTATACACATCAGCTCTGGAGGGATTCGATAAAATGACCAGCAGCGAATCGGAAAGCAAAGACTACGCCACGATCAAGATTGAATTACACCAGCAGTTATGCAGCATTCACGCGAATCAGGAAAATGAAGAAGAGGCACTTGAATGCGTCAGAAAAACCCTACAGCTCCTTGATACAGTCGATAGAGAAATCCCAGAGAAGCATGTCGATTCCTATATCAAGTTCTGGCACTTCGCGCAATCTGTGTTTGAAGATTTCACGACGAAAAAAGCACATGCAGCATTCATCGCGGAGCAGCAGGCACTTCATATGGAGCGCATGATGGAATGCCCCGTGAGCTCCTACGCCCTCCTCGCGGCGATCGAATACACGAACTCAGAAATATACAGCAATAATAACCAGCCGCGTAAAACACTCAACGCAAAAATAAAAGCTTGCGACTGGCAGAGCAAAAGCCTAGAGATGCAGGATAAAGAATACGACATGCACCTCATCATCTACACGTCCGATCTGGCGAGTCTCTACATGAAAAATGAAGACTATATAAAAGCCAGTGTGCGTCTACGCGAGCTCATCGACGCGGTGAAGGAGGAAGAGATCTACGAGGAAGAGATCTTACCCCTCGTCGCTCAGGCGCACCTCATGGTCACCGAATGCGCGGCTCGCTTAAATTTAGAATCGGATGCGGAAGAATACCTCAGCGAGGCACTAGAGCATATCCCACTCATGCTCACAAAGACTGAGAATAAAGAGACAGAAGCCGAGCTATTGCATACGCTTTCCACCTTGAAGGTCATGCGTCACACAATAATCTTCGAGGAGACAGAAGACATGAAGAAAGCCATCCCCTACGCACTCGAAGCACTCGAACATATAAGCGGGGCGGTTGCATTCAGTGAGTCTGAGCACCATCTCAATGAGCTCCAGCGCATCCTGCTCATCTGCGGCGATGCCCACTTAATGAATAACAACGCGAAAGAGGCTGAAAAATGCTACAGTGAAGTCATCGACATTCACGAAGAGCACTTTTCCTCTGCCGACTTCTTTGACGGTCAATCCCCAGAAGACCAGGCGTTCATCAAGTCATTATTAGGAGATGAGGCAGGGATGGAAGAGATGCTTCATTCGGATGAAGAAAAGTGCAGCGCAGCACTCTGTGCCATAGCGGAAGCTAAAATCAGTGAAATGTAATGCTAGTCCTTCTCTACCAGCTAGAGATATAGACTATATTCGCATTGACAAGCAGGCAAAAAGCTGTCATCATCCTATCCATGATTCGCACACGCGCTATCAGCGTTCTTACAGTTCCTCTTCTCGCCCTCAGCAGCATCACTCTGATATCCGCCCCCGTCTCAGGCGATCAGCCTGCGGGGGATGACCTTTACAGACCCAGCAGCTGGAGGTATGACTTACCCCCCTCGGGGCTGACTCCGAGCTACTTCGCCGTCACCGCGCAGCTCGAAAGCGACGCGCGCGACGGAGGCAGTACATTCGCGATGCAGCAGGCTGAGCTGGAAATCCCCCTGAGCGACCCGAGAAAATCAGGCTACGCGAGCTGGGCCTTCATCTCATCACTGAGCACGACCTACACCCACGTCGAGACGAATGGTGAGCTCAGCCTCGATCACAATGATTTTTATCGCTTCACCCTCCCTCTGGGAGTCATCCAGCGTAACAAGCAGCGCAGCCTATTCTTCATGGTCACGCCGAGCATCACCTCCGACTTTGAGTCGATGGATGGCTCATTCACGCTAGGCGGCATAGCAGCCTACTCTTCGACATTGAAGGATGATTTCGACTACACTTTTGGGCTAGGCTATTTCCCAAGATCCTTCCTCTTCGGCTTCATTCCCTTTGTGAACTTCAGCTGGGAGTTCACCCCTGACTGGGTGTTCGAACTTGAGCGCAGCACCATCATACTGGAGCACCAGCTCAGCGAAAAGCAGCATCTCGCCCTCTTTTTCGAATACGATGGTGAGGCATGGACAGCACACACAGACAGGGGGCTGCGCACCTTCAGCACCAGTAGCCTTGTCGCTGGTCTACGCTGGGAATACAACATCGCGCCGCCGAAAGTACCGAAGCGACTCATTCGCGTAGAACTAGGAGTCCCCATCTACACGGATGCCGACATCGAATACCGGAATCAGGATAGCGAGTTCTCAGAGCGATACGATACATCGCTACGCTTATCATTAGGAATAGACATGCGATTCTAAGGTCACAATGCGTGATTGACACAGCTGACGAACTATGCTAAAAGCATGAAATGTTTGTCAGACTGCTCAATACCTTTCTCCTCGTCACGCTCCTCCTGCTGCTCGGCTGGGCTATACACGCCTTCTCTCTGGACATCGAGGTCGCAGACTGGGTCATAGCCAGCTACATCAGCATCCTCGTCATGGGGCTTGTGCTGAATGTATCGCTCATCATCGCACGCCTAATCACGCGCAAGAACACATTAGAAGACTGGGCATGGTTCAGCAGCTTCTTTCTCATCGCCTGCTTCATCTTCGGCAGCAGCAGCCAGCTCTTCATGGGTGAGAGGATCGTCAGAGAAGCGAACGTCGAGAACATCGCCTTTAAAAGCCCCTCCTTACAATCAGCCGAGGCGAAGGCTCAAGCCCACGCCTTCCTCAAGGCCGTCGTCGACAATAACCGAGCGCGCATCGAAGAGCTCTTCCCTTCCACTTACAGCGCAGACTCAGAAGTCGCCGCCATCGCGGCAAGCCTCGCCATCCAGTACCGCCGCCCTGCCCTGCTGGACTTTTTCCTCGAAAAGGGACTCTCAGCGAATGCCATCTCAGATGGCAAGCCCCTACTCGTCATAGCCTGCGACGCCTCGCGCTACCTAGATGCGAAGACATTAATCAAGCATGGAGCCGATGTGAATCTAGCGGATGATCAGGGCACGACTCCACTCATCATGGCCAGCACGGTGAATCACGAGGATCTTGTCCGACTCCTCCTAGATGCTGGTGCTGACCCAAACCGCAGCGATGAGTCTGGCTATCGAGCCAGCGACTACGCGCCCAGTGGCAGCAGCATCCATGATCTGCTCCCCACTCCTCCAGAGGAGGAGGAATAAGAGGAGAGAGTGCGACTAAAACTAGGCTTGCGACTTGCGGCGGCGGCGCGCCACGAGCCCTGCAAGAGCCAGTAAGGAGAGCGTAGCTGTGCTAGGCTCTGGGATGTAGAAAAGAAGATTCGCGGCACCGCCGCCAAAGGGAGCGACACTCGACACACCGAGCACCTGATAATTCTGCCCACCGATAAGCAGAGTAATATTATTATAATTGATACCTGAGCTCCAGAATTCTGATAAGCTGATACCCGCGAGCTCAAAGCCTATGATAGAATTAGCTCCGTAAGCTTTCTGGAAGATGCCCAGTTGCTCACTGGTCATGATCAGCTCCAATGTGAGAGAGCCATTTAGCTTCCCATCAGCGATGCTTATCCCCGTCAGTGAGAATACATCACTACCTCCGACACCACCTTCTGTCGTGAAGGGGCGTCGTGAGAGGCTATCTGCGGCTAGCGTGATCTCAGCAGGAGCTTCGGGAGCTTCGGGCACAGTGAGATTCCACCCCATCGCCTCAAGAACAGCGAGGTCTATGTCGGTGAACTCACGCTGCACAGGATCAGAGTCTGACATGGAGTAGCGCATCAGGGCGTTATCATCGGCTATATGGACGACATGCTCCCCCTGCTGGAACTCCCCTGTAGGATTGTGAAGGACTGCGACCTCCACCAGTGAGCCGTCTGCGGCCTTCGTCGTCACGGTCAGCTCCTGCTGCCCTATCGTGGTACCCATGCTCGCGTCTAAGGCGGTCTTTTTCGACCCGTCATTGTAGCCACTCACCCCATAGGCATCGCTTTCAAAGCCCATTCCATGCGTCATCTCGTGTAAGAAAATCGTCTGGAAGTCATACGCGCCCAGCGTCCCTGCTTCATTAAAGGAAAAGTTATGCGCATCACTGAAGTTAATCGTCATGTCGTGGATATCATCCGAGACGAGAGAGAGCGGATAGTTATAGCCTGTCTTCAGCTTAAGCTCCGCGCGCGACACGCTATTATAGCTCGTACCATTCGCGGTCGTCAGTGTAGGGTTCGGGTAGTCATCATTCTCGTAGTCCATCGTCGCGACACCCGTCGAGGCCAGTGCAAAAGTGCCCCCAAAGGTAAAATTAATCACCACACGTCTCTCCCATGGCGCGATAGACTCGATCCCGAGGCCCGCTGGTGGTGCAGGTGGGTCGAGAGTAAGCGGTTTATGATTATCCCCCAGCAGTGAGCCCCAGTAGTCGATCGCTCCTTGTACACCAGCAGTGATATCTGCTATCTGCTGATCTCCAGAATAAGAGCCCCAGCCGTCCTGATTAACAAAATTAACGACAAAATAATCATTCTCCACCACAGACTGAGCATGAGCATCAGGGCTAAGTCCAAGCATAGCACCGAAGAAGGAAATAAGAGTGAGTGAACGCTTCATATAAAAAATTGTTATTTCCATGGAGTATATCCATATCTCTGGATAAAGCAAGCAGCAATACGATGACAGAGATAAAAAATAACAAAACCTCGTTGCACCCACCTATCTTACTCATTCTTCTATAAAAAAAGCGACCGCTATGGGTCGCTTTTAAATTGTACAGGCTAATATGCTTAGTCTTCACGCACATAGCAGCCTATCACCTCAGCGATGTAGAGCTTGTGCAGAGGATTCCCCTCTTCATACCATGCTGGTGACACTTCGCTCCAGTCGAGGAAGGCACTCTGCTCATAAGGCTGCACCATGATGGGGCGGCATTCGAGGACGATATCCGCATTCTCAAAGGCGACTGAGCCCTGCTGCGTCGCGTAGGGCACGAGCTTCGTCTGTGAGAGTTTGTCACCATCGCGCCCCGAGAGCTTACCACAGATGCCGAGATCCTTCTTGTACTCCTTCGGCATGAAGGAGAGCGTGAAGAACTTCTCGTCCATGATATAGGTATCCGTGTGGCGGTTAGGACGCACGACGGCGAAGATCACAGGCTTATTCCACATGTAGCCGAAGCCACCCCAGCTCGCCGTCATGGTATTAAAACCAGCCGTTCCGTCAGTCTTGGGCTCTAGCTTGCCCGCGGTGACGAGCATCCATTGCTTACCTATGAGCTCAGCAGCATTACCACTGAGCTCCATGAAGGGAATTTCTTTCATGATGATATGTTCTTTATGTCATTAGCAGTAACGTGCGAGCACGTAAGGCAGGATACCGCCAGCGCGGAAGTATTCCTTCTCGATAGGTGTATCGATGCGCACGATGAGAGGAAGCTCGAAGCTCTCTGCTCCAGCTGGCTTCACTTCCAAAGTGACGCGCGCGCGTGCAGGGATGTCATTGCTCAGTCCACGGATGGAGAAGCTCACATCGGTGAGATCCTTCACGCGGTCGTAGTCTGCTGGATTTTCAAAGTTCAAAGGAAGTACACCCATGCCGACAAGGTTGCTGCGGTGGATGCGCTCGAAGCTCTTTGTGATCACGGCTTTCACGCCGAGGAGGTTTGTCCCCTTCGCTGCCCAGTCGCGACTAGAGCCCATGCCGTAGTCTTCACCACCGATGACGATGGTCGATGTGCCTGCTGTCTTGTAAGCCATGCCCGCATCGTAGATGAAGGTAGGCGTGCCGCTGCTGCATGGGATGTCCTGATCGGGGGCACTGACGGATGCGTCACCGAAGTACAGCGTGTAGCCACCCTCGACTGTGCCAACCATGCGGTTCTTGATACGCACGTTCGCGAATGTGCCACGCGTCATGATGAGATCATTACCACGGCGTGAGCCGTAGGTATTGAAATCGCGACGCTCGACACCCTGTGCGGCGAGGAATTGTCCTGCTGGGGATGTGGGCTTGATCGCGCCTGCGGGCGAGATATGGTCTGTCGTCACACTATCACCGAAGATACCGAGCGGGCGAGCGTCGATGATGTCGACGATGTCAGCCTTCTCTCCCTTGCCCGTGAAGCTCTCGAAGTAGGGCGGGCGGTGGATGTAGCTGGAGTCCGCATTCCATGCGAATGTCGCGCCTTCTGGTCCTTCGACAGCATCCCACTCAGCGATGTGGCTGCCGTAGCTGCTGGTGTAGTCTTCGGGCGTGCAAGCCTTCTTCTGGGCTTCGGCGATTTCTTCGTTGCTTGGCCAGATGTCCTTCAGGTATACAGGGCTACCGTCAGCAGCGTGCCCGAGGGCTTCTGTTTCCATGTCGATGTCGACTCGCCCTGCGAGCGCGAAGGCGATCACGAGCGGTGGTGACATGAGGAAGTTCGCCTTCACGGAAGCGTGGATGCGTGCTTCGAAGTTACGATTACCCGAGAGCACGGAGCAGGAGAGCAGCTCGTGCTCCTTCACTGCGGCTTCGAGTTGAGCGTTCAGCGGACCTGAGTTACCGATGCAGGTGGCGCAGCCGTAGCCGACGATGGAGAAGCCTACGGCTTCGAGACCTGCGAGGAGGTCGTTATTATTAAAGTATTTTTCCGCAAGGCGTGAACCTGGTGCCATGCTGGTCTTCACATAAGCGGGTACTTTCATACCGAGGGCGGCGGCCTTCTTCGCGAGGATGCCAGCTCCGAGCATAAGGCTTTCGTTGCTCGTATTCGTGCAGCTGGTGATAGCCGCGACAAGGATAGAGCCGTCCTTCAGCTCGACATCTTGTGTGACATCCGCTTCGGGATTACCAGCTTCACCCTGCATGGTGACAGGGATGGCTGGGCGATTAAGTGGTAGATTGTAGGTGCTCTGGGTGAGTTCCGCGAACTTGCCCTTTAGCTCACTCATCGCGATGCGATCCTGCGGACGCTTCGGTCCTGCGACAGATGGCTGGATGCTGCTGAGGTCGAGCTCCAGCACGACGGAGTAGTCGATATCACCCTGCTGCGGCATGCCGAAGAGTTCCTGCGCCTTGTAGTAAGACTCGATCGTGGACACGAGCTCGCGGCTGCGTCCTGTGGTCGTCAGGTAATCCAGACTCTGCTCATCGAGCGGGAAGAATCCCATGGTCGCGCCGTACTCAGGTGCCATGTTCGCGATGGTCGCGCGGTCAGGGAGGGACAGGGAAGCTGCACCTGCACCGAAGAACTCGACGAACTTACCGACGACACCATGCTTGCGCAGCAGTTCGGTGACGTAGAGAGCCGCGTCTGTCGCCGTGACTCCCTCGCGGAGCTCGCCCGTGAGGTTCACACCGACGACTTCTGGTACGAGGAAGGTGACAGGCTGACCGAGCATGCCCGCCTCGGCTTCGATACCACCGACACCCCATGCCACGATGCCGAGACCGTTAATCATGGTGGTGTGGGAGTCCGTACCGACGAGGCTATCGGGGTAGTAGACACCGTCCTGCTCCATCACGCCGCGAGCGAGGTGCTCGAGGTTCACCTGATGCACGATGCCTGTGCTCGGTGGGATGACGGAGAAGGTTTCGAAGGCCTGCTGCCCCCATTTAAGAAATTCATAGCGCTCGGTGTTGCGCTCGAACTCGCGCTGGAGATTCTTCTTGTAAGACTCGGGGAAGCTAGACCAGTCTACCTGTACCGAGTGGTCAACCACAAGATCGACAGGAACGAGAGGTTCCATCTTCTGAGGGTCTGCACCGAGATCCTGCACGGCGGAGCGCATGGCTGCGAGATCGACAAGCAGAGGAACGCCTGTGAGGTCTTGGAGAATGATGCGGGCTACCGTGAAGGGAATTTCATAATCTCCTGGATTCGTCGCATTCCATGCGGCGAGGTTCTTCACATCGTCTTGCGTCACCTTCAGTCCATCGCAATGGCGCATGAGGCTTTCCAAGACGATACGCAGTGACACAGGCATGCGAGAGATGCCAGCGTAGCCCTTCTCGGCTAAGGCTGGGAGGGAATAGTAGGAGCCTTCCTGACCAGCTCCCGTGGTGAAATTACGTACGGTATCCTTCATCATTATTTGATTATAAAAATTGAATTACTCGCGCGAGTATACAGTATATTTTTCATATGGCAAGCACTTTTTTCACGACTTGCGGAGGGACTTTTCACAAGGTGCCCACAAGGAGTAGCTTCGTATTTTGCAGAGCTGTCCTTCAACGACATTACTGGCTATCCTCGTTTTTATTCATCATACTCTACTCGTGTAGGACCACTGAAGACGAGCTCCCTACCCTTTGCCGCAGCTTTTTTCCCGAGGTAAACTGCGAGGAAGATGCTAAAGAGGAGAAGCCCCGTAGCAGCCCATTTCCCCTCAGAAAGCAGAGCTATACTCTGGAAGAAACTCGTCGCGATACATGACATCAGCGCGGCGGACGCGTACTTATACAGAGCCATCCAGCCTTCGAAGAGTGCTATCTGACGAGAGCCAAAGCGTATCCCCCATAGCATGAGCATGCAGAAGAACCAGTAGCACAAAAAGGAGACGACGACAAGCGCGATCTTGCCCGAGGAATTCAAGCTGAGCTCGCCGTCGAGATAGCTGCGTACATCTTCGATATCTGGGTGCAGCTCGAAGTAATCATCCTGAGCGGAGGTCTCCCCTAGGGTCAGCATACTGCCGTCCTGCTTCGCGATGATGGTCGCTTCCTGTTTATTGGCGACGAGACGCCATCTCAGCCGTAGATCACCTATCTGCGCTTCGTAGGCTTGGCGTTCTTCAGCGGTGAATCCAGCCTTACGCATATGAAGAGCATTATCGACAAGAACAGCGTGTTGCTTGATGCTCTCTGGCCACGGGTGCTTGCTCATGTTAAGAACTCGCGTGGGGATCTTCGCCCACTTCTCTGAGGCGATGATGGCTGGGGATATCGCGTAAGCCCCGAGCTTCACATTCTGAGAATTACTGCTATGATTCTTATAAAAAAGCTCGCTGCCTTCGTTCGCATTTTTCTGCTGCTCTTCGCGGCTGAGGTGACCCGCGTGTCGGAAGGGGTAGAACTCGACTGGGGCATCTACCCAGTCATTAATCACGTAGAGATCCGTGCTCGTGTCGACGACGCGTCCATGCCCATCTCTTTCTATCTTCCCATCGTAGCCATCGCTGACTTCCATGCGCTGGTAGATCTTCACCTCACGAACGAGGCGTAAGCCAGGGACGCTGATGCCGAAATCGTCATCGCGGAGTATATCCTGAGTCTCTAACAGCCCTGAGACTCCGACTATCTTGCCATTGTTCGCGGGATCGACGAGCTTATTATCCTCGGGGACGACGACTTGGGCGGCGACTTCGCTGATGGAGTCTTTTTCCTTCGACATATCAATGCCAGCAGTTATGAAGGCATACACGAATAATATCATGCCGCAAAGTGCGATGAAAACGATGCTCTTCGCGAGGCAAGAGCCACTCTTATTCTGATGAGGGAGATTATTGTTCATAAGTTATCTTTGTCTTTGTTTGGGTGGATAGGCATTCGCATCCTTCATGGTGAAGGCATGCGAGACGACTTCTGTCTTCAGTCGCTCGTCTTCCTTCTCAAGCTTCGTGACCACACAGCGCGTGCTGCTCAGATGATCATGCTTCACGCCACTCTTGTGATAGTCTCTGTAGGTGCTGATGAATATCCATGGCGCGAGCAGCATGACCACCGCGGCTATTTCGAAGTGCATGTAGTATGCTAAGAGCCCTGGGAAGATGATGAAGAGGGAGCAGATGAAGAGCAGCTTCAGATAATGCAGCGGTACGGTACCCACCGTCTCGCCCGTGCGTGCGTTCATCGCCGTGTAGTAGGTCTTCCCCCATGGCCATGACTTGTAGGCGTAGAGCCAGACTGGTAGGTAGATGGAAACCCACTTCTCGCCTATGACTTCTTGCTTATGCGTCTGCCAGCGCACCCCACGGTCGTACTCGGGGATCATGTTTAAGGATTCCTTAAAGCCTATGTCGTAGAGCTGCCTGAAGACATTTTGCGTCAGGCCTTCGACATTCATGTCGCGCTTCTCAGAGCGCACGCCTTTTAGCAGGGTAGGATTCCACTTCACAGCGTGCTTCGTGTCGAAGGGGAGCACGGCATTAATGACATGACTCGTGCCTTTCTGCGCGAGGCGATCGCTCTTCGATTCTATGGGAAGGTCGTCTAGCTCAAGATGGAAGTCGCGCTTCAGCCTATAAACGGCGATCTCGCGCTTATGCGCCTGCGGATTCTCCGAGCTGATTTTTCGTATCGTGCTTTCGCCCATCCCTTCGAGTACGCTGTGCGCGTGGATATCGACGATCATGTAGGGCATGTAGACGGCAAAGATATTCTCCGGGTTAAACTGCTTCTTGAAACGCGGGTGGGCGAAGTACTTATACGTCGCCATATAAGTCTCCAGACTAGAGCGAGCCATTTCCTTATTCCGCTGGAAGGGTAGCACGAGATCGGGCACAGCACCATTCGGGATGACATTTCGGATCGAGAGGTAGTTTCTACACCAGTGGCAGCGCGCTTCGAGGCTTTCGCAGCTATTGATGACCACTTCCGCGCCGCAGCTCTCGCACTTGATCGTGACGATATCGTCTGTGCTTGCATCTATGTCCTGAGCTCCTCTGCTGACGCTGACCCCCTTGAGATTCTCTATATCGGCACTGTCATCATCGACTCCGTGCACCGTGGACTTGAAGTCGAACTGGGTCTGACAGAAGTTACAGCGCAGCTCACTGGACTCATCAGCACGCGATATATCCGTAGCTCCGCACTTCGGGCACTTTACCTGTCCGTTTTTTATGCCGTCCAAGAGGTCAAAAACCTTAAATCCTGTTTGCTTCTTCGCCATAGAAAACAAGTCCTTTCTTCATATCTCATATAACATAATAGAACATGCATTACAAGTATATTCTGCCATATAAAAACTAACGAAGGCAACAGCACGATCTATTCTACCTCCTCTGCTCCAATATCGAGCCTTACTTAGTCAAGCTGAGAGCTAAGTTCAGCTCTGAGATTAACTTAGAAAAATCGACAAGATTCATACGCTGTCTAAGGCAATACACCAGCTGTCAACTGGAACGCTGGCGAAAATCATGCGGCAAAAGGCGTGCTGTTTCGCTCATTTTCGAGATTCCCATTCTGCCCGGAATAATTTTGCAAGTCTCCTATTGTGAAGAGCGTGCGCGCTGGAGATACCAATCAACGGTCTTTACGATGCCTGTTTCAAAGTTCTCATCCGCTTTCCACCCTAGCTCATTTTCAAGCTTCGTCGCGTCAATAGCGTAGCGCAGGTCATGCCCAGGTCTGTCGGTGACGAAGGTGATGAGATCCGCGTAGCTCAGCCCCTGTGCGCGTGGCTGCCTCTCGTCGAGCAGGGCGCAGATCGTGTTGACAATTTGCATATTCGTGCGCTCGTTACGACCGCCTACATTGTAGGTTTCGCCTGCGCATCCCTCATGGTAGACGAGGTCGATAGCCTTGCAGTGGTCGAGTACGTAGAGCCAGTCGCGTATGTTCTCACCCTTCCCGTAGATGGGAATGGGCTGCTCAGCGAGGCACTTGCGTATGATGGTGGGGATGAGTTTTTCATCGTGTTGCTTCGGTCCGTAGTTGTTCGAGCAGTTCGAGGTGGTGACATCCATACCATAGGTGTGATAGTAGGCGCGTACGAGGAAGTCTGAGCTCGCCTTACTAGCAGAGTAAGGGCTGTTAGGCGCGTAGGGGGTCGTCTCTTCAAAGAGGCCTTCTGCGCCGAGTGTGCCATACACCTCGTCGGTAGAGATGTGGTGGAAGCGACAGTTTTCATAGCCTACCTTATACTGCTTCGGTGCGTCCATCCAATGAGAGCGCGCGGCTTCAAGCAGGGCAAATGTACCTACGATATTCGTCTCAATAAAGGCTGAGGGTCCCGTGATGGAGTTATCCACATGACTCTCTGCCGCGAAATGGATAACGCCACGTATATCGTGCTGTTCAAAAAGCTGAGCTAGCAGTACCTTGTCACAGATATCGCCTTGGACGAAGCTATAGTTAGCCATGCTCTCGCACTCGCTGAGATTGCGAAGATCGCCAGCGTAGCTAAGAATGTCGATATTAATAATATTGTAATGGGGGTACTTCTCGCAGAAATAGGGGACGAAGTTCGCGCCGATGAAGCCGGCACCGCCAGTGACAAGTATTGCTGGTGTATTCATGCTTAGTGGTGAATTTTTAGAAGGATAGCTCCGTAATGACCTTGATGAGATAGTCGCGGTAATCCCCCTTAGGTAGTGCGCCTATAATGACTTTCACCTGCTCTTTTGTGATGAATCCACGACGATACGCGACCTCTTCGAGGCAGGCTAGTTTAAGCCCCTGACGCTTTTCTATGATCTGAACGAACTGCCCTGACTCCATGAGAGAATCGGGCGTACCTGCATCGAGCCACGCATTACCACGCCCCATGGGCATGACATTCATGCGACCTTCTTGGAGGTAGATGTTGTTCAGATCGGTGATTTCGTATTCGCCGCGTGCTGATGGCTTCAGTGCGCGTGCCTTCTCTACGACATCACAGGGGTAAAAGTAAAGGCCGACGGAGACGTAGCTTGACTTTGGCCGCTGTGGCTTTTCTTCGATGGAAATGGCTTTCATATCCTGATCGAACTCTACGACACCAAAACGCTCTGGGTCAGAAACATGGTAGGCGAAGATGGTGGCATTTTTTCCCATATTTTCCTCGACTGATTTTCTAAAGTTACTCAGCTGTATCCCCATGTAGAAGATGTTATCACCGAGGATGAGGGCGACATCATCACCATCAATGAAGTCCGCCCCTAGCGTAAAGGCTTGGGCTATGCCTTCGGGCTTTTCTTGTATCTTATAGCTGAGACTGATGCCCAGACTGCTTCCATCGCCAAGGAGGTTTTGGATATTAGGCGTATCTTGAGGAGTCGAGATAATGAGGATATCACGTATACCGAAGATGAGCAGTGTAGAGAGAGGATAGTAGATCATCGGCTTATCATAAACAGGGAGCAGCTGTTTTGATGTCGTTTTCGTGAGCGGGTAGAGCCTGCTCCCGTGTCCTCCTGCGAGAATGATGCCTTTCATGATAAATGAATAATTTATTCGTTAGGTGAAATGAGTGAGAAATAGGGTCGATTCGATTATTCAAAAGAGAGTCTAGCATGACGTCACCTTAGTGTCAAACTTAATTAAAATTAGTCTGTAGCAAATAAAAGTTGTTTTTCTGCTTCCTTCGCCGTGCTTTCTTCGTAAATTTCGAGCATCTTCACCTTTTCCTCCTCCGTGTAGGCAGGAGCTGGAGGCATAGGACTAGGATCGGGATCATCGAACCCGAAAATCGTGGAGATGATATTCCAGATAATCATGATGATGATGAAGCCTATAGAGCCGATGTAGAAAATGTAAATGTAGTAATAGTCGTTTGACGGAGGGCGCACGAGGAAGAGGCGTGGGCGCGCCGAACGCATCGGCTCACCATTGTCACCCGCGCGCCTTCGTGATCTATCGCGAGGGGCACGCCGTGGGTGGATGCGTATGCGCCGCGCGCGCATCTGGCGGAAGGCTTCTGAGAAGAGTTCACTGTCAGGGTAAGCCTCCGCGTGGGGATTTCTCGCCTCTGACTGGTGTGGTACGTAGTTCTTCAGATAATCATAAGCGATGACGATCTCACGGAAGCGCGCGCCCTCATCACCGAGCCCTGATTGGCGGTCGGGATGGTGAAGCTTCGCCAGCCGACGGAATGCGCGCTGGATCTCTGAGAGAGGCGCGCCGTAGGGGAGCTCCAGTGTGCGGTAATGATCGAGAGCTGATTTCTGTGATTTCACACCTCTACCTCCTTCATTTTCTGGAGAATCCACTGGCGCATGCAGTCGTAACCCTGCGTCATAAACTCGGGGTGCATGCTGATTACCTGTTGATTATTCCCACCGCGTCGCGAGCTCATCGCGGATTCTTCTGAGGGGATGTCTCGTCCTGTGAGCTCCTGCATCAGGTGGAGGGCATCGTCCTTCGTCAGCCTGTCACTAATGAGGTGGTAGAGCCCCGCTTTCTCTTGAGCGATCAGGGAGGCTATCCATATGAGGGCTTGCTCGCGTAGCGTGTAGTTCAGCCAGCGCGTGCGCGCGCCTGCTACGGGCATGATTCCCTGCTCGTAGCGTCGCCAGAGCTCTAGCCTGTCGCCTCCATAGAGTGCGCCGAGTCGCAGGACGAGCCCCTGCTGCGCGAGGACGAATTCTTCAGCCTCACCTAGGATGCGAGCGCGTGGTGACTGTGGCTGTATAGCGCGCGCTTCATCGACGAGGCTTCCGTCAAGAACACCGCAAACAGAGGTAGAAGAGCAGAAAATGAGGCGTGAAGGTGCCTGAGATAGGCATGCCTTGAGAATACCGAGATAGCATTTCTCGTAAGCCGCGGCATCACCGCCGCTCGTGGCCTGTGCGCAGATGATGATGTCGGGGGCGGCTCTTTCTATGAGAAAATGCGACCAGAACCCCACATCACTCGCATCCCCTATGACGTGAGGTCGTGTCAGTGGATTCTGATCTACCGTACAGACATCATGCCCCTGCGTCCGCAGATAGACAGCGAGGGCTCGGCCGAGAAAGCCATGACCGATGATGCAGATACGCTTCATGCGCTTGGATTGAGATGCGGCCAGAGCAGCTCCGCAAGCTGGAGATCATCAGGCAGGGTAATCTTCATATTCGCGCCTCCGCTCACGAGAGTGGTCGCATGACCGAGATGCTCCATGGCTGAGACCTCATCTGTGGCGATCTTCCCACTGAGACGGAGTTTTTCGTAAGCGGTGAGAAGAAGTGGGGTGTGGAAAATCTGGGGAGTCTGCATCGCCCAGAGCTGGTCGCGATTGACAAACTCAGGGAGCGTTTTCCCATCACTATCGACGCGCTTGAGCGTATCCACGATAGGCTGCGCGCAAGCGGCCGCTCCTGACTGCTCTGCCTGCTGGAGGCAGCGCAGGATAGCATCGGCGCTGATGAGGGGGCGTGCTCCGTCATGAACAGCGACATAGTCGCAGCTCTCTGGCAGAGCGAGCAAGCCCGCGTAGACGGAATCCTGCCGCTCATCTCCCCCATCGACGCGGAGGAGGGGGACAGGTAGCCCATCAGCATAGCGATCCAGCTCCAGTTCCTCCCATCGAGACTCGGGACAGACGAGGATGATCCCATCCGCTCCCGCCTTCACGAAGGCGTCGACACTGCGGCATAAGACAGGCTTGCCCGCTAGTGGTGCGACAAGCTTATCAAAACCAGCACGACGTGAACTACCAGCAGCTACAATGATCGCGTACCAAGCCATGGAGAAGAAAGGGTGGAATCGTTAAATTACGCGAGACGTGCGCCTACCATCTGGGAGAGAGTCTTGCCAGCTGCGCGACCAGCGGTACGAGCTTGCATTTCCTTCATGACGCGTCCCATGTCCTTCTTGCTGCTCGCGCCGAGTTCCGTGATGACGGCTTCGAGGAGTTCTGCGACTTCTGCTTCACTGAGGTCAGCTGGAAGGAGAGCGGCGAGGACGGCGATTTCTTTTTGTTCCTTCTCGACGAGCTCGGCGCGTCCGGCCTTTTCGTACATAGCGATGGAGTCTTCTCCCTGCTTGATGAGCTTGCGCACGAGGGCGGTGAGCTCGGTCTCATCGAGAGGCGAAGACACGCTTCCCTTCGCGATGCGGGCATTCTGAATAGCTGTCTTCAGGGCGCGCAGAGCAGTGAGGGCGTGTGTATCCTTGCTCTTCATGGCGGTCTTCATTCCTTCGAGTACGGCTTGTTCTAGAGATATAGTCATGACGCTATTAAAGCACAATACCGCCTCCAATTAAAGCGTAAACTGTAAAATATGACGAGCTCCTGCTGACTTCTGATTTGACTTCTTAGAATCATTTTGATAAGTTGATATGCAATGCATAAATATATTTTCTACACACTAGCATCTATAGGGATTCTGCATGCACAAGATCTCCAGAAGATAGCAGATACACTGCCCGTGAGTGCTCAACTGAAGGCAGATCAGAAATCTCTGCCCATCCCGAGAGCAAAAGGTGTCTCTGTACGCTTTCTTGGGGCAGACTACGAAGAAGTGATCTCGGCAAACGGTCAGATCAGACCCGTGATCTCTGATACCGTCGTGCGCGTTAGCTTCGAAGTCTCCAAGGATGGGAAAAAAGCCATCAGCAAGGACTACCCCATCATCATCCAGCCATCACAGCCCGCTCAGGCTGGCACGAATAACAAGCCTGTCGTCATACCAGAACTCCTCCAATGGCGCGGCGGAGAGGAACAGCTCGACATGAGCAATGCGAGCTTCACCGCTACGTCCTCCGACGATAATAAACTTGCCACCCGCTTCGCGACAGAGGTGGATAGCCTGCGCAAGAAGCCTGTGGAAAATGCCGCAGACGCGCTGACGATAGACTTCGAGGTCATGCCTAAGCTGAAAGCGAGACTCGGGGACGAAGGCTACCGCATCCTGATTAAACCCAAGGGCATCACAGTCAAGGCTGCGACACAACGAGGTCTGTACTGGTCGACGCGCAGCATCCTACAGATACTCAAGACGAATGATTTTAAAATCCCCTGCGGTGAGATCGTCGACTTCCCACGCTTCAAGATACGCGGCTTCATGTTCGATGCCGCGCGCACACCCTACGCGCTGAATTATCTGGAAGACATCGTCGACACCATGTCGTGGTACAAGCTCAATGACTTCCATATTAATCTGAATAACAACTACATCTTCCACGAGAAATACGTAAAGATGAAGAAAGACCCCTTCGTCGAGAGCTACGCAGGCTACCGCATTGAGTCAGACTATGTCAGCAGAAAGGGCGAGACCCTACATTCCCAAGACCTGCACTACACGAAGAAGCAATTCGCAGCGTTCATTAAGGAGTCTGCTGAGAAAGGCGTGTCCATCGTACCAGAAATCAACAGCCCCGCGCATGCCCTCTCCTTCACTCGCATGCGTCCCGACCTCATTTACCAAGGACCTATGGGGAATAAGGCTGATCGCCGCTGTGAAATGCTCGATGCTTCGAACCCTGCAACCCTGCGATTCGTCAGCAGCATCCTCGACGAATACCTCCTACCAGACAAGAAACTCGGCAGACCTGTGTTCGAAGATCTCGTCATCCATGTCGGAGCGGATGAGTTCTACGGAGCGGCAGAAGACTATCGCAAGTACACAGACTCCATCCTGAAGTACGTTCTCAAGCGCGGCTACCAGCCACGCCTCTGGGGCAGTCTGAATACGAAGAAAGGGAACACCCCCGTCATCGCGAAGGGCGTGCAGCTGAATCTCTGGAACGCCGGCTGGGCGAAGGCCTGGGACTCGATTAATCAGGGCTTTGACATCATTAATGCGAATGACGGAGCGCTCTACATCGTCCCCTTCGCGGACTACTACCGCATGGATAAGAACCAACGCTGGGTTTACGAAAAGTTCGAGCCGAACCGCATCGCGAACGAAGTCGTCCCCTCGGGACATCCGCAGTTCCTCGGCGCGACATTCGCCGTGTGGAATGACATGATAGACATGGACCACGCGGGCTACCACTTTGCCGATATCGAAAGCACGATTAACCACTCCATCGACATCGTCGCTCAGAAGACATGGGGCAGCGTGCGCGTACCACGCAACTTCGACCAGCATCGCAAGCTTGTCGATGAAGTCATCGGTCATCACCCTGTTAAGAAACCCACAAGCGTGACCATAGAAAAGGCGAATATGGAAGTCCCCTTCGCGCTGAATCAGCCAGCACTCATGCCTCCCTACCGCCTCAGCGTCGAGCTGGAACTGGATGCCAGCTCAGCTGGCAAGGAGCAGATCCTCCTCAGCGATGGGAAGGCTGCTATCTACGCCGCCATGGCAGATGGTAAAGTGGGATTCCGCCGCGATGATGTGATCGACTTCGCCTACGACTACAAGCTTCCTGTCGGAAAACGCGTGAAGCTAGAACTCGTCGGCACAGTGGGCAAGACACAGCTCTTCGTCGACGGAGAACTCGTCGCCGACAGACCCACACTGCTCACCTTCCAGAGCGCGCACAAGGAAAAGATCACCACGACACCGCTACCTCTGAAAGAAGTAGGCAAGAAGTTCGACGGGAAGATCTACAGCCTCAAGGTGAAGTAGGCCCCATAAGTGACACCTAAATGCGAGTTCAGAGGAGCGCGCCCGTGAAGCAACCCCTGCATAGCATCCACACCGGAAACTGACGCGCCCCTCTATCGCGCTCGAAGCGCGACTCTTCTCATCCGTCGCAAACGCGGAGCGTCCGTGCAGAGTTGACGCGAAAACAAGCCTACAAGCTATGACGAAACCCTAAACTTCCATTAAATCACAACACAATCGCCCCCCAGTTCAAGAAAGTGAACTGGGGGGCTTTATAATTTATCTTAATTAGTTTATTTTGCGGGATTTACTTCTGTGGCTCTTCCGCGCTGAAGCGCAGTCCGTGGGCTTCCTTCACGTTCTGCCCTAGCTGCTTGCCATCCCAAGAAATGGGGGCGAATGTGAACATCCAGCGGCGAAGCTTCGGCAGGCTGGGGCTCTTCACGAGTACCTGATTCCAGCCCTTCTTGAGCTGCACCTGGGTCGGCTGGCGGTAGTGGTAGTTCTCATCCACGAGTACCTCGCTCTTGCCATGGGGATTCTTCCACTCGGGGGGTGCTATCGCCTTGCCATTCACGTAGAACTGTGCCTTCGTGTACAGCCATTCATTTGGCACGCCAGATGGACCTGTCCTGCGGTCAGAGGTCGCCCATGTCTGCGCACCTACCCAGAAGGGGACTTCCTGATCCTGCGGTGAATAGATGTATTGCAGCGCGTAGTAGGTGTGGTTCGGGTGTGGGTAGCCCTTTCCTGCGTTAAAGGTGGTGGGATAGTCGCAGTAGTGCTTGAACATAATGGTGTGCCCTGTGTAGGTGTCGGGATGCCATGTGTAGTTCGTCCCTGCGTGACTGTAGCTTTCCTTCGGAGCGTTGCCCTTGAGGAGATCTTCCTCGGGGGCGAAGACCATGTCCACCTTGCCTTCATGAGGGAAGGGTCCGATGATCTTCCATGGCACATTCGCCTGACGCACGTAGGCGAATTCCTTATTAGCCATGAAGCGATCGCGATAGGCAAGCACGCGATCTTCATACGCGGCGAAGCCCTTCAGCAGCTTCGAGCCTTGAGCGGGGAGGTTCGAGTAGTACTGGAAAAGAGGGTCTTTCATGATGTCGCCTTCGTAGCGCGCATGTGGCGTGTTCCAGAGCGGCTCACTGGAGAAGGCGAGGCTGGGGAATACGGGTGTCTGTCTCAGATGGTTACGGCTATCGGTCATCGGAAGGTCGGGCCATGAGCAGAGGATCACGCCCATGCCTTTCGCATGCTGGTAGGGGCAAGGACGGCGGAAGTAGAAGGTAGCAGCCTGCTCAAAGGGGTCGAGGTGGTTCAGGTAAGTCTCATGTGAGTCGATGTAGCGAGCTCCCTTCGAAGGGTGAGACCTGCGTAGCAGACGACCTGTCCAGATCTGCTCGATGGGGCGATTCACCCCCTTGGGCGTGGCGAGACCATGCTGCCAGCGAATGACCTGTCGCCCTGCTTTCTCGACTGCTTGATAATAACGTAGCAGTGTCGCGTTGCTCACGCGCTCATGTGCCTTCACCTCATCTGTACCGATGTGGATGTAGGGCATTTCCTCAGCGGGGACGAGTGCTGCCATCTCAGCGATGAGTTCTGTGAGTGCCTTTGTCGCCTTCTCGTTCTCCATATTCTTCAGGCCTAATGCCTTTCGGAAGGCTTCGGTGTGACCGGGCATGTCCATTTCTGGGATGAGCTGGATGTTGCGCAGGGCGCAGGCTTTCACGAGTTGTTTAAACTCTTCTTGAGAATAATTTTTCCCTGGCCAGCGGCTCTGATTCTCGGGGAGGTTAAGCTCTGGGTATATCTTGCTCTCCAGCCTCCATCCATAATTCTCGGTGAAGTGGAAGTGGTAGACATTATACTTTAACTGAGCCATGGCATCGAGCTCCTCCATGATGTACTCGATGGGCATGAAATTACGCCCAACATCATTCATGAAACCGCGAATCTCGAAGTCTGGCCAGTCCTGTATCGTGCAGGCGGCGATCGTGGTCTTCGCCTCACGGCGCTGAATGAGCTGCATGAGGGTCTGCATGCCGTAGTAGAGTCCCTTCTCGTCCTCTGCTAGGATAGTCGCACCATCGGAGCTGATGCTCAGGGCGTAGGCTTCTTTCTTCTGCCATGCTTCTTTCTTATCGACGAAATCGAGCGAGCCTAGGCGGAACGTGATAGGGTAGGACTGGTCAGTACTGACGATGTCCACCTCATGGCTACGGAGGTAGTCCGTGAGCTGCGATTGGATGAAGGCTATTTTCTCCTTGTCCTTAGCGGATGAGGGCAGCGAGATGCTGACATTCTTGAGAGCTACGCTAGTGTCCCCCCACTGGCAGTCCTGAGGCAGGGGAAGCAGCGGGGGCTGCTCGATGCTAAAGCGGAGGTGGTTCGCACTGTCAGAAGGGTATTCCGTAGAGGTCTTGCCAGAGGCGATAAGGGGTGATGCGCTCAGAACGAGCCCTAGACTAAGGTATTTTATAGGAGGTAACATAATAGATGGGGGCTATGAATTAGCTTTTATTCTATACAATACCTCCTTGCATATCAAGCGAAAAAAGCCCTCGATACCTCATTAAAAAAGCCCTCGATCCGATGTAATACAGATCGAGGGCGTAGATGGTTAATTTCTATAGTGGAAGCTCCTAGAAGCTGAAGCGATAGCCTACAGTTGCATTAACATTGCTGTAGTTTTCTCGCAGTTCTACTGCCGCGTCGCAGAATATGCTGGATTCACCCTCACTGATGGGGATATTCAGACCAGCACCGACTTCTACACCGAAGTTACCGCGCTCGGAGCTCTGAATCTTCGCGTTCTGTGTGCCACCGCTCAGGGCTACCTCTGTGTCAGAGCGCGTATCTCCGATGTCGCCCTTCAGCAGAGCGCGCATCGAGACGCTTCCTGTGCGGTTGTACATAGTCTCACCTATATTCATCTGCAAGCGCGCACCGAGAGCCAGCGTCGCACGGTGCATCGACTGCTCATCCACCTTGAGAGCCGCATCGCTACCAGACTCTGTATAGCCATCTATCTGGCTCATCTGATAGGAGATGCTAGCAAGGGGCTGCCACAGTGTGCTCTTCTCTTCATTGAGATAGTAATGACGAGCTAGCTCATACTGCACACCGAGACTATAGCCAGATGTCGAATAGTCTGCGGAGTACTCATTATTATCGAAGTGTACGGTACGCGATCCGTCAATGTCAGCGAGGCCTGCGGACACGATAAACTTATGATTCCATTCGTTGACCGCCGTATGGGCGAAGAAGCTGAGGTAGTATGTGCTAACGTCACTTTCGAGCTGATCTATGTCGGAGCTCGTGAGATCGCCATACATGGCCGTGAGTGCCACGCCAAATGCCGTGTTTTTAGCAAGTGAGAAATCAGCGCCTACTGTACCACCCCAGTTTGACATGGTGTAGCCTGCCTCTGTGCTCTCGCCTGAGAGTTTTGCTTGATTCCCCTCGGCATTGATCCAGCCATTGACGACGTCTTCTTGACCGTAGCCGACCTTAGAGGCTATGGGGCTTCCTACACGATTTCTGATGCTACCGAGCTGGCGTTCCATATCATCTTGGAGAGCCATTCCCTGCGTCGCTACACTCGCACCTGCAATGGCAGCCGCGAGCTTATCTGCAGCGAGAGGGCTCTTGCTGATCATCTCATCGAGCGCATTCATCACCTTAGAGAGATCTGAGCTGCTGCTAGAATCTGCCGAGATGCCGAGATTCACAAACGCATCGGTGACCAATCCGAATCCAGCCGCACCATTCCCAGTCATCGCATTTGAGCTATAGAAGCTCGTATTGAAATCAGCGACGATCATATTCAGCGTGCTATCGTAGCGTACATTCGCATAGTACTTCGACAGGATATCATCCAGCACGATGCTGTCATCAGCGATGCTACTGCCATCAGCAAACTCAATGAGCTCAATAAGCCCACCAGCTGAGATCGCAGGTGACTCGTCAAAGTTAAGCGCATTGATCGTCAGTGTAGAGCCACTATCTATCGTCAGAGCCTCTCCTGCGAACGCTACGACTGTGTCGCCTTCTTCGAGGAAATCACCATTGACGCTCAGCGTGAGGCTTCCGCCATTCGTAACCGAGGAGGCCGAGCCCAGCGTGATAGCATTACTCTCACTTGTAGCAGCAGTGAGGTCGATGATGATATGAGCACCTGTGGAGTCGATGCCACCGAGCTGAGCCGCACTCGTCGCATCGGTGATGATCAGAGTACCACCAGTACCGCCTACGGTGAGAGCCGCGTCTGCCTTGAGCTCCTGAATAGCACCAGCTTGTGCATAGATGCTAGCACCAGTGCCATAGCCGCCTGTATAGTCACCACCAGTGCCATTCACGTAGACTGTCCCCTGCACAACCGCCCCAGTAGAGGAGGCACGTGTCGTGCTATTATTTGTCAACCCTTGGACGGTGATGTGCCCTGTCGCTCCAGTATCGAGCGTGGACTCATCGAGATTCAGCATGCCTGCATAGAGCTGATTATCCGCTCCTACATTTTGCACATTCAGCGTGACGTTCTTCGCATTGATATCACCACTCACGACGCTCAGCGTCGTATTTCTCAGCAGGACGGAGTCTGTGCCGTTACCGATGATCCAGAGCTCTGCGCTTGCTGAGTCGCCTGAGAGGTTAGAGAGGATGAGCTCTCCTGTGCCGCTGAGGTTTGTCATATCAATGACCTGCTTACTCTCGCCGATGACGACCTTGTTCACGTGGTCGAGCACATCGTAGGAAGCCATCTTGCCTGCATTCGCAGGATCGTAGATAGGAGCGATCTGGCTGAGCGAGTCATCAATATTCGGATCTGCCGTGGGGGTGACGGCGAAGTCATTATCCATATCCCATGTGCGTCCTGTCGTGTCCTGCACGATGAAGGTGAGATTACCCTCGTCATCCCTCGTCTGCAAGATATCCCTGTAGGTGAAGTTACCCTGATCCTGCGTGATGGCACTAGCGATATCGTCAAGGACGGACTGTGAAAGAGCGAAGCTGCTCCACGTCACTGTACCACCATTTTGCTCGAAGAAATTGTAGCTACCATTCGCCGCATTCTCAAAGAAGTTCGCACTCGCCATCGTCACAGCGACGCTGCCTGTGCCTGTACTATCTGAGACCGAGCTAGCACCGAGGTAGAAGTCGGAGCTGCTCAGATCATTGGCGAAGTGGATGGAGTCCACCGTCAGATCATCGAACAGGGTATTCGTACCTGTGCTCACCTCAAGCATCGCGGCAGTGACATCACCCCCTGTGATCACAGCAGAGGCATCTACGGCCAGCTTGCGGTCGGTGGCAATCACTCCGTTGTCAATGAGCTCCAGCGAGCCTGTACCAGACATTCCCATGAGCTTCGTGTCAGTCGCGACACTGAGGGTAGAGCCTTCTGATAGATCAAGGGATTGATCGCCTAGGCTCGTTACATTCACGCTGGCATTCTCCTGCGTGATGAGTGTACCTGATCCTGAGAATGAGTCAATCTGTGATCCATCACCGACTTTTAAACTCCCATCATTGCTCACCGTGATGCCTGTAGCGTCCGTGGCCACCAATGCACCCGTGACAGTGAGGCTAGCTCCTGTCTCGATAGCAAGACTATTTGACGCGCTGACTGTGGCTGATACGGCGTTAATAGCACCATTGTTCGCGATAGTGAGCTCACCTCCCGCGATGACCAGCGCACCTTTTTCTGTTGCTGAATTGTTATCCACGATGTTGATGGTATTGCCGACCTCAAGCAAGCCGCTGCTCAGGGTCAGATTCCCCGTCGTGAGCGTCTCGCCACTGAAAGCGTATCCATCTGTCTCGCGATCAGAGCCATCCTTGATGGCGACGCGTATTTCCGACGCACTAGCACCGACCTGATCCACAAAAACGAGATGCAATCCAGCTCCGTCAAAGATAGCATTCTGAATGGCTGAGGGAACCTCTACAGACCAGCTGCCTGCGCTGCTCCAATTCATATCGGCTTCATCGCTTTGCCAGCGGTTACCCACGATCGTTGCCGTCAGGGTAATATTATTGTCCTCAATGCCAAAGCTATACTGGGTCATCCCTACGGTGTAGGGGGCAGAGTTTCCATTGGCAAATGTCAGATCAGTGAGATCCAAGCCCGAGTCCGCACCTAGTTCGACGAGAGTCATCGTCTGAGCATCGTCAAGGCCGAGGCCTAGGAGATAGTCATCGCTGAGTGCCAGCTGCAAGGAGGTGACTCCTGTGAGAGATCCCGCGGAGAGGAGAGCTTGCTGTCCTCCAAATCCTGTTACTGGAGCGTCCAGAGTCGTCAGCGTCAGATGCCCCGCACCTGTCAGAGCCCCAGTCACGGTCAGCTTCGCATTCAGCGACAGATTCTGGTCTGCTGCCATGGTCAGAGCGGTTAGCGAGTTTGCAGTGCTTGAGTTGAGGGTAACAGCATTACCTGCGATGATGCTTCCTTCGGCGGTGTTGAGCGTGAGTGCTCCTGCGACATCTACAGTACCTGCATTAGCGAAGTCTCCTGTGACAATCATGTCGGAGTTGACATCAAAGCTGCCCGTGCCATTCGTGAATGCGGAAAGCGCTGAACCGAGTCCACCTACAGAGGTATCACCAGAAGCTATGAGCGCTCCCCCCGAGAGTGTCCCCGTAATAGCGGACGTATCACCTATGCTGAGGGTAGAGTGATTCGTGACGTCTCCAGCGACCGTCAGGGTGACAAAGGTATTTGTCGCTGTCGTGTCTGCGCCACCGAGGATGAGATCACCCGCGACATCCAGTGTACCACCATGATCACCCACGGCCTGAGTGATGGTCAGTCCAGCACTACCAGTCGTACTGACTGATCCTGTATTGGACAGGCTATCAATTACTATCGTCGTGCCGAATGAAAGGCTGCTGCCATCCTCTACAGTGACTGCTGCGGCACTCAGATCGATGCTATTGTTGAAAGTCGCGCTTGCTGTTTCTGAGACAATCAAGCCCGTGACGCCATTGATCGCAGAGTCAGTGAATGTATAGGCGACGCTGTTCGCATCCGTGCTATCAGCATCGGTGATGGTGATGGACGCTGCCGTCACTTCGGCCGCAACAGTCACCGTACCTGCTCCCTTGCTAAAGTAGACGATGTCTCCATCTTGGAAGGTCGCATCAGAGCCAAAGCTATTATCCCATACATTATCTGCTCCCCATACACCATCGCCTCCTTCGCCTGTGAGACCATCCCAAGTGAGGATACCACGCGGACCATAAGTGATCGTGCCGTCATCGTGCAGTACCCAGGTGTAGCCATCGACGAGTGAGGCATCTGTGAGAAGCACATTGCTATTATAGGTCAAAAGACCATCTGTAAGCCCCATTGCCGAGGCATCCAGTGTCCCGCCAGCTGTGAAGTCAAAGAGCTTATAGGTCGTGTAGCCAAGGTTCGTGGTCGTATCAGAGGCTACACCATTAAGATCAAAGACGGTATTAGCAAATAGTTCGATTGACGCAGAAGCGCCCTGGTTAGTAATCGTCTTGTTGATGGCCAGTGTGCCACCTAGATCCATCGATCCTTCATTGACTATGCTTTGCGCTCCGCCTACGGTGAGACCATTCGAGGCGAGGATCAAGCCATAATTGGTGATCGCTCCCGTACCGAGAGAATCAGCTTGTTCGGCTTTCAAGGTAGAGACCGAGGCTACTTGGATTGCTCCACTCATGGTATTGGAGGCGCTGAGTACGAGTGTACCACCTCCCGTGACGGATATTGTACCTGTGCCGCTGAGCACCCCTGAGAGTGTGATGGTGGCTCCAGCACCACCTTCTGCTTTCTCCGTAGCGATGGTGGTTTTCTCGCCGGCGAGAGCATCGAACACGATGTCATCCTTCCATTCGGTTGCGTCGAGCGTCGTGCCTATTGTGGTGGCGCCCGCCGTGATAGTTCGGTTATGCGTCGAATCCAGCACTTCACCGATCAGATTAAGACGTCCACCGTTGAGATCCAGAGCAGCAGACTCTGAAGCTTCTGCGAATTGGTAAGCTGCCAGCTCCAGTGTGCCACCATTGAGGGTATTCACATTCCACATCTCGACGACGGAGGAAAAGCTCACCTTACCTGAGCCATCTTCACTTTCAAAGGTGGTCTTGACGAGCTCGATCTCAGAGCCACTCGTTGCACTGACCACCATATGAGAGTGCTCTTCCTGAGTGAAGGTTGCTTCGAAGAACTGTAGCCTATCTTCCACATCACCTTGTGAGACATTGAGAGTGCCTGTGTACTTATTGACTGATTTAATCGTTAGCTGTCCATCTTCGCCTGTACCTGCGTTCGCTTGGAAGTCGATATTACCATTGCCGCTTAATTCTTCAAAGGAGAAGATACCATTCCAAGCATGAGAAATAATACTAGCTCCATTCACCGTTAAGGTACCAAACTGAACGCCTGTACCTGCATCCAAGTCTTGGCTATGCATCGTGGTCGCATTGAGCGTGATATCAGTACCCGTGTAAACTCCTGAGCCGTGCCAGATAGTGAGCTGAGCTCCTGTCCTCACATCGATCAGAGACGCTGCCATGTTTTCATTACTCCCCTCAGCACTGCCAAAGGTCGTCACACCACTCACAATATTGATGACGCCTGTATAATCGACATCCCCTTGCAAGCGTATCGCCCCATTAAGATTGAGCGAGCCAGAGTCACCCGTGATATTACCGAGTGTTGTCGTACCAGATGTACTCGTGACAATCGCAGTTCCTGCGACATTGATTTGCTTATCTACCGTGATACCACCGAGGGACAGGGTAGCAGTATCGGAGGTGGCATCGCCGAGAGTGAGCTGGGAGATAGCTCCGAAGCCACTTGCTGCTGCTACAGTCATCGTCCCATTGACATAAGTCAATGTCCCTGAGAATGTGGATAGATCCAAGATATCCGCTAGATTCGCCACCATATCAGAGCCATCGATGATCACATTCGATGTGGCTTCGCCTTGCACATTGAGTGCTGTTGCTAGAACGGTTTGCCCCAACTCAAGAGTAGCCCCCGCACCAACGATAACCCTGTTCGCCGAGAATGTATTGGTGGATGCCCCCATAATGCTGAGGTAGGCGTTATCTTCTAGCGTGACCACGCCAGCGGAGATAGACTCCTCCAGAGTAGCCGCGGTGTAGCCTGTAAAAGTCACCAGATCATTGTTGGCAAATATCGCATTACCATCAAAATCACCATTGACCGTATCCCAAGTGAAGGCAGAAATGTTTGCTAGATCAGCACCGCCTGTGTAGGTGAGAGAATTCGCTGTAGAATCCACAATCGTCAGGACCAGCTCATTATCGACCCATGCCAGTGTATTCAAGCGCGTCGGATCGATGATGCCTTCTATGCTCAAGCTATCCTTGAGCACATCCATATCAGTCTCCGCAAACCCTACAGTACCATCCGTACGCTTGAGCAGGGTATAATCGCCAGACGCGATATCGCCCGCGATCCCTAAATCAATAACCAAGCCCGCACCGAGTGTGAAGCTGCCATTGAGTGTTAGCGCATTCCCTCCCGTAGTCGGAGTCGTCGTGTAGGTAATGCGTCCGTCGAGTGAAGCATTGCTCCCCTGTATTGTGCCGCCGCCGCTGCCGACGATGATATGATTCGTCAGGCTGGTGGCATTCGCAGAATCAATGTGGAGAGTGCCAGAGTCTAAGCTCATACTTCCTGCGCCCAGCATGACAGAAAGATTCCCCGTTGCATTCGCACCAGTCAGCTTTAATGTAGAGGCTTCTGAGATATGCCAATCAAAGGCTGCAGCCGTTGCCGTCGCGCTAGCGTTGTCGTTATACGCAAGCGTACCGCCACCTTTGACGTAAAATGTCTCGCCAGTTCCGCCCGCCAGATTAGCATTGATGGTGAATACCCTGTCTACAGCAATCGTCGCATCGACACTGGCATTAAGCCCCATATCTCTACCGATACCACCAGTTCCGCCAAAGCTCGATACGATGAAGTCTTCATTGATTTGAAAGATGGCACGGCTGTCTGGATTCGTTGAGTCTTCTCCATTCAGCACAAAATTACGATTATTGCCCGACGCCCGCAAGGCAAAGCTATAGCCAGTCGCCCCTGCGTCCACGATAAAGCCACCCAAATTAACATTACTACTGTCGAGATCCATGCTCTTTTCCGCACCGAGGGTGGCTTCTTCTCCTGCTAATGTTTTATAGGTCAGGTCTGTGACAAATCGTATAACATTATTATCATCAGCAGCATTCCACAGAGCTGCATTCCATCCCAAAAGCGTCCATGTGTCCTCGCCATTGACATACCCCATTGCTGTACCATTGGCCATGTAATTAGAATCGCCTGTGAAAATATAGGTCTGATCCGTTGCTTGCACCTCTTGTGTAAGGAGGGTGAAGGTGACTGCGCCAAGAAGCGCGCTGGAGCTCAGGGTACTTGTCGTTGCGATCGATCCGAGAAGCGACACGCAAGTGACTAAGGCTGATAATAGTGACTTAGGTAAATGAAGTTTCATATTGATGGTTTTTACTAATAATAAAGTAGTTGATTCAGGCTACAATGCAGTAATGCTAGCTCTAACGCTTGAGTGTGTCAAGAAAAATAGGGGGCATTTTGAGCTAACTATGTGAGTCGTTAATCTTCTTGCTTAGGGAAGCCCTGTATCGTGAACTGGATGGGGAGCGCGGTTTCTTTCCCTTGCACGCTCGCCTTCAGGTCACCTGAGAGGGTGAAAGGGAGGGCGCGTGGTGCGCTGTCTATATCAAAGGAAAGGTTTATCGTGCCGTCCTCTTTCAGGGTGACGAATTCCAGCGTGGCAGGGATGCTGAAGCCCGAGGCATCAGAGTACGTGACCTTCTGCTTCTCGGGGATGTCGGCTGCTGCATCCTTCGCTGGCGTGAGCGCGAGGACGACGCGGCTGGCTTCGAAGCGTCCGCGTGAGACGCCAGAACGATGAGCGATGCTCATGTTTTTCAGCTTCAGACTGCCTATCTCCGCTGGGATAGCTCCGATGACAATAGGCTGCTCTGCGCTCGCGGGGCTATCTTTACTCACAGGGAGACCTACGACATTGAAGCGCAGGTTCACGGGCACGCGCTGGGGATCTTTTGCCTCGCGGCGTTCTATCTCGAAGCGCAGCTGGCTCACATCGACATCATCAGCGAAGACGAAGGCAAAGTCGCGCTCGCTTGCATCCCTTCTCAAGACTCTGTTGTAGAGCGGGCTTACCTCCTTTCCCTGCGCATCCTTAAAGCTCATCATCGTAGGGAAGCTGTAGCCCTGCTCCATCAGGATGAATTCGTTACTACTAGCCATAGAACAGGTGAAGCTGTAGCCGTCGCCCTGGTGCTTCGCCTTCGCTGGAGTCGTCTGGATAAAGAAGCTTTCTTCCGTGTACTCCGTCCCCGCGTCTACTGTGCCACTGATTTCCAGCCATGTGCCCTGCGGCATCTCGGCGAGTTCGCAGAAGACGGCGGCGCGCCCCTGATCGAATTCGTAGTAAGTCTTCGCAGGAATGACATTCCCCTTGGAGTCCGTGATGGTCAGGTTCAGCGTCTTACCGGGGTAGAGCCTCTCAGCAGAAAGAGAGCTGAAGGCGATGGAGACGGCGTAGAGTGACTTTTCCCCCTTCTCCAGCCAGATGAGACCAGGCTGTGTCGTAATAACTCCTTGTTTAAAGGATTGAGTGAGTTGCGCACTGAGCGGCAGCGCGAGCACTGCAAGAAGGGAAAGGAACTTCATGAGTCCTATACTAGCATAGTGAAAATCACCCTATCAAGCGCAAATAACAATTTTTAGCACGATTGGTGACGCGTGCTCTGTTTCGCATTGCTTCTCAGGCACAGCTGTGCTAGAATGCGTCCGCATGCTCGCTCCATTAAAACTCTTTGCTACTAAGCTCGCGATCTTTTCGACCGTGCTGCTCTACCTCGCGTTAGACTTATGGGCGTTCCACGGTCCTGTGTGGAAGCTTGTTCATGAGAAGGTACTGCCTCATGATGCAGGGAATCCCACGATTGCCACCCTGTATGGTGAGCGCATCCGTCAGAGTGACTGGGATGCGCATGAGAAGGAGCTGGCCTTCGCGCAGGGGATTGACCAGATGCCCGAGTCCGCGCACGCGACTGTACTCATGTCGCTGCTGCGCTCTTCCCTGCTTCCCCTGCGACTGAATTATAATGATAACAATGTCCCCCGCTTTGAAAAGGAAGCAGAAGCCGAGCTGAAGCGTCTCGCCAGCCGCGCGAAATCGCCCGAGGAATGGGCGAGTTTTCTCAGAGCTCACGATCTGACCGAAAAGGAATTGCAAGACATCATCGAGACGCGCCTACGCGAATGCTTCCTAATCAAGCGATCCATCACTCATTCTGAAGAGCTGAGTGAAGAGGATGTCGCGCGATATTATGAGCTCGTGAAAGAAGAGCTGCGCATTCCCGCATCACGTCAGGTCAGTCATATTTTCCTACGCTCACTAGGGCGAGATGAGGCGCAGCTCCAGCAGCATGCAGAACTCGTGCTGGCGAATCTGAATGCAGGAGGGAGCTTCGCAAGCGTGGCTGACGAGTACAGTCATGACCTCGCATCCTCCGCGAAGGGGGGAGATCTCGGGATCATCTACGAGGGTGCGCGCATGCCCCTGCCAGAGTTAGCCCTGTTTGGAGATGACGCAATAGAGCCCGACACTCCCACACTGGTGAAGAGTCGCTGGGGCTGGCATATTCTTCTCGCCGCCCCCATAGAGCCATCACGTATTCCTGAACTCGATGAGGTGAAGGATAGTCTGCGATCCGCTATCCTGAGCGCGCGTCGCGCGTGGGCGGTGGATGCCTATTTTGAAACGAGTTTCAAGTCATTATTCAAGGAAAATTTTCTACACATATATGAGCGATAGTACACTGACAGTAAGCCGTGCCTCGGGAGGTATCCGCGGGGTGCTCACCGTACCTGGTGACAAGAGTATTTCTCACCGTGTCGCCCTGCTGGGCGCGATGGCAGAAGGGAGCATGCAGGTGGAGAACTTCCTGTGCAGCGAAGACTGCCAGAACACGCTACGCGCCATGCTCCAGCTCGGCGCGACGGTGACGGAGAGATCAGAAGATGAGCGCGACTTCCGCTTGACAGGTGTCGCCATGCAGCCCCAAGCCCCAGCTCAGGATATAGACTGTGGGAACTCGGGGACAGGCATGCGACTGATGGCGGGTCTGCTCGCAGGGCTACCCTTTGCCTCGCGCATGTATGGGGACGAGTCCCTATGCTCTCGCCCGATGAAGCGCATCATCGACCCCCTCGCTCTCATGGGCGCGCGTCTGAATGCCGTCGGTGAGAAGGAAGGCTGCGCGCCTCTCGAAATCGAGGGCACGACGATGACTCCCATTCATTATGACCTGCCCATGGCTAGTGCGCAGGTGAAGAGTGCCGTGCTACTCGCGGGTCTGCTCGCGGAGGGGCGTACATCTGTCCACCAGCCTGCGATCACGCGTGACCACACGGAGCGTTTGCTGGCGCACTTCGGCGTAAACTGTGAAGTCTCGGAAGATGGTCTCGATGTGGCTGTTGAAGGACCTGTGCGTCTACAGGCGCGTGACATCATCATCCCCTCAGATATTTCGAGTGCTGCCTTCTGGATAGTCGCCGCACTCATCGTGCCCGACAGTGATCTGACTCTGAAAAATGTCGGTCTGAACCCGACGCGCGACGCTATCGTGCATGTGCTCCAGCGCATGGGCGGCTCTATAGAAATCACCCCTGCGGAAGAATCTCTCTCGGGTGAGCCCTACGGTGACATCCGCGTACGCTACAGCCCCGAACTGCGAGGCACGGATCTGCTGGCAGAAGAGATACCGAACCTCATTGACGAGATACCTGTGCTCAGCGTCGCGGCAGCGATGGCACAGGGCGTGACGCGTATACGAAATGCGAAGGAGCTCCGCGTGAAGGAGAGCGACCGCATCACGACCACTGTAGGAAACCTGCGCGCCATGGGGGCGCAGGTAGAAGAGTTTGAAGACGGCATGGAGATCACAGGTGGCGCCGCACTCCATGGCGCGACCATGGACAGTCATGGTGATCACCGCATCGCGATGAGCTTCCTCATGGCGGGGCTCTGCGCGGAGGGGGAGACCACCCTGCTACGCTGTGAGAATATCAATACGTCTTACCCTGGATTTGCCACGCACCTGCGTGAGTTAGTAAAATAGCTTTCTTTTTCCTGCCTTTGGCTAGCTTGTGAGCTGGTTCTCTCGTCTTCTCTGCACGGACGCTTCGCGTTTGCGACGGAAAGATAAGAGTCGCTTAGGGGGGGGGCTTCACCCATATATAAAAATAGGCGCCCTCACTGCTTTTTAAGCCCGCGTATATAAATGTAGGCAAGCACGATGTCGAATATCCCGATGAGGATGAGAATGACGCGTGCGAAGCCTACATTTCGTATACCAGAATAGCAGAAGTAGACCCCGAGCAAGGCGAAGAGTATCGCCTTGATGATAATAGCACGTTTCGCGCGCGGGGTCATCATGCCTCCTCCTTTCTAGCAGCACTGCGGAAGCAGTAGCCGACAAGGAAGGTGACGAGCGTGCCAATGGTGACGCGCCATGTGAAGGAGATCTCTGGCGCGTAGCCGTAGTTCTTTCCTACTTCGAGGTAGATAATGGTCAAGAAGCCTGCGATCATCGCGATGATATTCCCCATGTCATTCCCACGCTTGCGTGTCAGCATGCCGAGTAAGAATACACCGAGTAGTGAACCGTAGGTGTAGCCGAAGATACCCAGCGCGATGGGGATGATGCGCGCGCTAGGGTTCTGCACGGTGTACCGTGCGGTGATGATACCGACGACGATGAGGAGCGCGGCGAAGAGGACGGTGAGCCAGCGCGCTGCCTTCAGCAGCTGGCGTTCGTCCGCATCGGGCTTGAACACATCGCGGTACCAGTCGCGCGTCGCAGTCGTTGCTAGCGCATTGAGTGCCGTAGAAAGCGAGCCCATCGCCGTGGCGAGGAGGGCGGCGATCAACAGACCTCGTATGCCTGCTGGCAGGTAATGGATGATGAAGTGGGGGAAGATCTCATTCGTCTTCGCTGGCGGAGCGATGCCATTCTTCGTGAAGAAGACGTAGAGGAGCATGCCGCAGGAGAGGAAGACGAGCATGACTGGCAGGTCGATGATGCCTGAGAGAATGACGGCGCGTGAGCCTGTCTTGCTGTCCTTTGCCGCGAGCATGCGCTGCACCATGTCCTGGTCCGTGCCATGGGTCGCCATGGCGAGGAAGGTCGCACCGAGCACGGCACTCCACATGGTGTATTCTTGGCTCAAGATGCTCTTGATATTATCGAGCATGCCACCGTCGGTGAAGCCCCAGTTCACCACTTTCCATGGCTGGAGATGTCCGACATTCCCGGGGTTGTCTTCAGTGTTTCCTATGCTGGTACTGATATAGTTCCATGCTTCACCCCATGTGCCGTCTCCACGTATGCTAAAGAGGAGGACGCCTATGGTAGTCAGGATGGCGACGGCGAGGATGCTCGCTTGCAGCACGTCTGTCCAGACCACGGCTTTCAGCCCGCCTAGTGTGGTGTAGATCGCAGTGGCGACACAGATGAAGACGAGGGCTGCGATGTAGGCGACGAGTGTTTCTGCATTACTCATGCTGCTCTGCCCTGTGATGGCCATGTAGGCGATGACGAGCAGGATGCCTGCGAAGTAGAGGCGCGCACCACTAGCGAGCACGCGGCTGAGGAGGAAGGTCGCGCTCGCCCAGCGTCTCGTGGATGTGCCGAAGCGTTTTTCCAGATATTCGTAGATGGAGATCACCTCATACTGGTAGTAGGGTCGCAGGAAGAGTCGCCCGACGATGATGCGCCCGAGGATGGCACCGATGGCAAGCTGTGCGTAGGTGAAGTTACGGTGCGCGAAGCCTTCACCAGGTGTGCCGAGGAAGGTCGCCGCACTGATCTCAGCGGCGATGATGGATGCGACGATAGCCCACCAGGGCATGTCGCGGTTTCCCAGCGCGTAGGTTTCGAGGCTGGTCTGCTTACGGCCGACGTAGAGTCCTATGCCGAAGATAGCACAGAAGTAGGCGAGGATGACGATGATGTCTGCACTCATGGAGAGAGAAAGGAGGGGGATCACAGAGAAGGCGGTGCATAGAGACACCGCCTTCAATGGGTTTAAATCTTAGTCTACTTGCCCTGCTTCGCCTTGAGTGCTGCGGCGACGAGCCCTGAGAAGAGCGGGTGGGGCGCATTCGGGCGACTCTGAAACTCGGGATGGTACTGGCACGCGATGAAGAAGGGATGCTCGGGGAGCTCGACGACTTCGACGAGTCCTGTCTCTGGGTTTGTCGCCGAGATGCAGAGTCCTGCGGCTTCGAGCTGTGCGCGGTAGTCGGGGTTAAACTCATAGCGGTGGCGGTGACGCTCGGAGATGGTTTCATCCGTGTTGTACAGCTGCGCGCAGAGGCTTCCTTCTTTCAGCTCGGCGAGGTACGCGCCGAGGCGCATCGTGCCGCCCTTCTTGTCCACCTTCTTCTGACCTTCCTGAAGGCTGATGACAGGTGCAGATGTTTCTGCAAAGAACTCAGTGGAGTTCGCGTCCTTGAGCCCGACGACATTGCGTGCGTACTCGATGACGGCTACCTGCATGCCGAGGCAGATGCCCATGAAGGGGATATTGTTCTCACGTGCGTACTTCACGGCTTCCACCTTCCCTTCGATGCCACGGTCACCGAAGCCACCGGGTACGAGGATGGCGTCGACATCGGAAAGATGTGTCTGCGTGCCGTTTTCTTCTTGGAGATCTTCGGCAGCGACGCGCACGATTTCTACGCCGCAGTCGTTGCTAGCACCCGCGTGGGTGAAGCTTTCGTAAATGGATTTGTACGCATCCTGTAGGCTGATGTACTTACCGACGACGGCGATCTTCACGCGGTGCTTCGGATTGATCACGCGGTCGACAAACTTCTGCCATGGATCCATCTTAGGCTTAGGTACGGTTACACCGAGTACTTTCGCGACGATGCGGTCGATGCAGTCGCGTCCGAGGTCGAGCGGGCATTCGTAGATGCTGTGATTCACGTCACGGAAGGAGACGACATGCTCAGGAGCGACATTACAGAACATACCGATCTTGTACTTATCTTCATCAGTGAGTGTGTTGCGCTCAGTGCGGCAGACGATGATATCGGGCTGGATGCCGATTTCGCGCAGCTTCGCGACACTTTGCTGCGTGGGCTTCGTCTTCGTTTCACCAGCTGCGGCGATATAAGGAAGCAGCGTCACGTGGATGAAGCAGCAGTTGTGACGGCCTACTTCAAAGGCGAACTGACGCAGGGCTTCGAGGAAGAGGTACCCTTCGATGTCACCGACTGTACCGCCGATTTCTGTGATGATGAGGTCACACTGCTTGTTCTTCTCGGTGAGGTCGTAGAGTCGCTGCTTGATCTCATCGGTGACGTGAGGGATGTACTGCACGGTCTTGCCGAGGTACACACCCTTACGCTCCTTTGAAAGTACCTGCTCGAAGACCTTTCCGCTCGTGAGGTTGTTCAGGCGGGAAAGTTCGCAGTGAATGAAACGCTCGTAGTGACCGAGGTCGAGGTCGGTTTCTGCGCCGTCGTTGAGCACGTAGACTTCGCCGTGCTGATAAGGGCTCATTGTCCCTGGGTCTATATTGAGATAAGGGTCGAACTTCTGCATCGTTACTTCGAGCCCACAATTCTCAAGGAGTGTGCCTATAGAGGCTGCGGCTAAACCTTTTCCGAGGGAAGAAACGACACCGCCAGTGACAAAAATATATTTCATGATGTGATTTGTGATTTGAACGCGTCAAGCTTATCAAAGTTAGCATGCTTCGTCCAGCTTTAGACAGATAGAATCAGGCATCTATTGTTAGTATTTTTGTATAATCTCCTCTATGACAAATGGAAAAAGAGGCTTGATTTTTATTCACCTGAAGCCTATACTTTATAAAATGACTTTACAAACCCTGATTAAAACTCTACGCGACTCCCCTCAGTCCGTGTCTCAGCTCGCTCATAAGTTAGGGCTGAGTCGCATGCGCGTGCATCAGATTCTACGGGATCTAGAGCAGCAGGGGCGCGTCCGAGCCGTGGGGGTACAGGCATCACAGGGCGGGCGACCAGCTCGTATCTACGAGTATGCAGCAGCAGCAGCTCATGTCGTCTATGTCGATGTGCGGCGCGAGACAGCCTATGTACAGCTACATCTGGAGCTTCTCAATGAGCAAGGAGAAGAACTAGAACAGGGCGGCGGCATGTTCGCGCGTCTGGATGCGAATAGTCTGAATCAGTGGCTTGATTCATGGCGCAGCAGGCAGTTTCAGAGCATCGTTCTTCATGGTGATGTAGACCTACTAGCAGCAGGGACACGTGATCTCCTGTCAGCTCGTTATCACTGCCCAGTGGATAGACTGACTGATGTAGAGGCCCTGCTAGACACTCAGGAGGGATCGCTCTGCCTGTGCTGGCAGCAGGGAATGAGCCCGCAGGTGGCGATAAGGATGAACTCAGGGGTGTATTTACCACAGGGTTTACACTGTCTACCACTACCCGAAGACTGGGAGACCCTGGACTATGAGAATAAGGCACATGTGGAAGAGATGATCGCGCGGCTCGTGCAGCTGCTCTGCTGCGTACTGCCTGCACGTGACGTGACACTCTACGCTGAGTGCTGGTCGGATCGTCTCTGTAATCGCGTGCGTTACAATGTCTCCACAAAGCTCCAAGGTATGGAGATGCCGCGCCTCTTCTTTCGCGCGTGGGATGCGCAAGCCGTGGCGCAGGCATGCCGAAAATGGGCGAGTCAGGTGTTCTGATTTTTTTTAAAACGAAAACCCCCAAGACGCTCGGTCTTGGGGGTTTTCTGAAAAAAGCGTGAGCTTCTCTCTCTTAGCGAGAGTAAAGTTCGACGATGAGCTGCAAGTTAACGATAGGAGCGATTTCTTCTACTGTTGGGATGCGGCTTACCTTGCCTGTGAGCTTAGCGGAATCAGCTTCGAGCCAATCTGGAGTGATGGCAGCAGCATTGATTTCGAGGAAGCGGTTAGCGAGTGCTTGGGAGCGTGTCTTAGCTGCTACGGTGATGACGTCACCTGGCTTGCAGCTGTAAGAAGCGATGTTCACCTTCTTGCCGTTCACTGTAACGTGACCGTGGGATACGAACTGACGAGCAGCTGCACGGGTGTTAGCGAAGTTGAGACGGTAGATGATGTTGTCAAGACGGAGTTCAAGAAGCTGGACGAGGATGTCACCTGTGACACCGCGACGACGGCTTGCTTCTTCGTAGTACTTGCGGAATTGACCTTCGAGTACACCGTACATGAAGCGAAGCTTCTGCTTTTCAGCAAGCATGATACCGTAGTCGGACTTCTTCTTGCGACCTGCACGGACACCGTGCTGACCGGGGGGGAATGGACGACGGGCGAATGCCTTGCTTGCGCCGAAGAGTTCTACTCCGAAGCGGCGGCTAATCTTAGCGGTAGGACCTGTATAACGAGCCATAATGTTTTGATTTTTCTAAAAATTAAATTCGAGTTGAAGGCATTATGCGTGACGTGCCTTAGGAGGACGGCAGCCGTTGTGTGGGATAGGAGTAACGTCAACGATAGCGGTGACTTCCAGACCTACAGTTTGTACGGCACGTACAGCGGATTCGCGACCAGAGCCTGGTCCCTTAACGCGTACTTCTACTTCCTTAAGACCGTGGCCCATTGCCTGACGGCAAGCGTCTTGGCATACAACCTGACCAGCGTAAGCGGTGCTCTTGCGGCTGCCCTTGAAGTTGAGCTTACCAGCGGAGGACCAGGCGATCACGTTACCCTTAAGGTCGGTGATGCTGACGACTGTGTTATTGAAGGTAGAGGAGATGTGAACGATACCTGTGGTGACGTTCTTGCTGCCCTTAGCCTTGAGGATCTTGATCTTGTCTTCGTCTTCTGCGAGACCGAGTTCAGCGAAGATGTCGCGACGTACTTCAGGCTTCTTAGGTTCAGCAGGAGCAGCTGTTTCAGCAGCGGCTGGTGCTGTAGCTTCAGGAGCTGCAGTTTCAGGAGCGATAGGAGCAGGAGTCTCCGTGATTTCTTCTTGGATGATTTCTTCTGACATGTTGTAACTATTCAGTTATGTGTTCTTAGCTATGCTCTGATTACTTCTTAGCACCGACAGTCTTCTTCTTGCCCTTACGGGTACGAGCGTTCGTGCGTGTACGCTGACCACGAACTGGAAGACCACGACGGTGGCGATAGCCGCGAACGCAGCCGATGCTTGTTAGACGCTTAAGTGCGAGTTGCTTTTCACGACGAAGGTCACCCTCGATGAGGATGCTGTTGCTCGTGATTGCTTGTACGATCTTGGTGAGTTGAGCGTCCGAGAGAGTCCCTGTGCGGAGGTCAGGAGAAACGCCGGCCTGCTCAAGCACCTTCTTCGCTGTCGAAGGACCGATGCCATACAGATAGCAAAGGGAGGCTTCGATGCGCTTCTCATTAGGTATCTCTGTACCGAAAAGACGTGCCATGTTGCTTGTGCTTGATGTTTTAGTGATGTTGCGATCCCCACAGGTTGTGGTGATCAGGTCACGTAGGATAACCTTTTTTTTACAAGATGCAAGACAAATATGATAAAAAATTACAACTTTGGGTAATTTTGGGATTTATCCCTCTTCTATTACTTTCGGAAGTATAGGGATGAGGGGGAGCTTCACCGAGGGATCGTAGGCAGGAAGCCCCATGCTACTGCCCTCTCTGGTGACATCCTCCAGTGTTGGGATAGGCTTGAGCTCCAGATGAACCTCATCTATATCTATATAGCGCGCATCCTTGTCATAGCGCGTCCAGAGCCACGCTCGCCAGTGACTGACCTCAGTGGGGACGACGGTGCTGGCTATTTCATAGCCTTCTTTCACGGCGGTGACGGTGAGATTCTGCTGCTGCCCTACTTCGGCGGTGAGGGGGCTGGTCTGGGGGAGTTCTTCCCCATTGACAATGATGGTCGCGCCTGCTGGGGATGTGCTGAAGCTGATGCTTTTCGTTGCGGAGGTGCAGGATGAGAAGCTGAGAAGAAGCGATGATGTGAGCAAGCGCAGGCGCATAGTCCTATTTTATGCGAGCGCGCAGCCTACTGCAAGTCTAATTCATTTTCTACACCTGACAAAAATTCTGCTAGTTTTTACGCCATCAGTCTGATAAAGTGCTCACGTGAGCGCAAGTAGCATGAATCAAGGAATGCATCAAAGGATGGTGGCAGGAGCAGCCATGCAGCAGACAATGCGCATCCTGCAAGCGAATGTGAACGAGCTCCAGCAGCTCGTCACCCATGCTCTCCAGACGAATCCCACCCTAGAAGAGCGCGAGCATACTGCCGACACAGAGCCCCCTGAGCCGCTGGAAAAAGAGTCATCCTATTACCACACGCTTGAGCAGGTGAGCGAGAAGCCCAGCCTCAGCGATCACCTTAAGGAGCAGATCACCCAAGAAGACCTCTCCCCCGAACTGACAGAAGCCAGCCTCTTTCTGATAGACAGCCTAGATGCGAGAGGCTACCTAGACGCACAAGACATCCCCGAGGGGAAAATATACACAAAGGCACTCGCGACCCTCCAGCAGCTTGAGCCCGCAGGAGTCGGAGCGCGTGACCTGAGAGAATGTCTACTCCTCCAGCTACAGCAAGCAGGGGAAGGCGATAGCCTCGCCGCCGAACTGCTGCGCGATCACTGGGACAGCCTAGTGCAGCACCAATACGCACGCGCAGCCACGCAGCTCGGGCGCGAAGAAGCCGATGTGAGAGATGCCGCCGAGCGATTAAAACGCCTCCAGCCCAACCCTGCGAACGACTACGCAGAAGTAGACTCCAGCATCATCCTACCCGATGTGCTCGTCGAAGAAGGCGAGGATGGAGAATTACTCGTCAGCCTGACAGGGGAATACATCCCCCAGCTAGCGATCAGCGCAGACTACCGCAGCATGATGGCAGAGAAAGCCGAGAATAAGGAACTGCGCGAATACCTCAGTCGCTGCTTCCGTGAAGCGCGCGACCTCATCTCGGCTATAGAGCAGCGACAGCATAATATCCTGCAAGCCGCTCGCGCCATCGTCGTACGCCAAGAGGAATTCTTCCGCGTCGGTGTATCAGCTCTGCGCCCTCTGAAGATGGAGCAGATCGCAGAAGATACAGGCGTACACCTCTCGACGATCTCGCGTGCCGTGCGTGGGAAGTATATCAAGTGCCGCTTCGGAGTCTTCGAGCTGCGTAGCTTTTTCCAGCACGAAATTAAGAGCGAAACAGGCGAGCAAAAGTCAGTCAGCTCGGTACAACGGAGAATTTCCACACTCATTTCAGAAGAAAATAAGCAGGCACCGCTCTCAGATAGCGAGCTGGTGTCACAGCTTGCTGAAGAAGGTATTTATGTCGCACGACGCACAGTCGCCAAGTACCGCGATCAGCTCGGAATCCCCCCAGCGCAGCAGAGAAAATAACGAGAACTTGTAGAATTGGCGATTTTAAGCCGTTCTTAAGAGTGAGGACGCTTGCAAGATTGCAAGTTCCTCTTAAACAAAAAATAGAAATACCATTATGAATAAACTACTAAGTGTACTCCTCTGTTTAGGTTTTGCTCTTTTAAGCGCAAATGTCGCAGAGGCCCGTGGCGATCACCGTCATCGTCAAGTCGTCAAGGTCTCCCATCATGGGAAACACCATGTAAAGCATCACCGCAAGCATCATGCCAAGCATCACTATCATCACAAAAAGCACCATATCAGGCATCACCATCGTCCTGCCTGTCGCCCTGTGTATCGTCCCGCTTGCAGACCAGTATATCGCCCTGTCCATCGCCCCGTGTACCACCGTCCCGGTGTGCGCATCCACTTCTCCCTGTAAGCTATGACGGATAAAGACGAAGGTGACACAGCCGACATTGGCATTACCTAAGGCCCTTCTGGATCGAGTAGATCCAGAAGGGCCTTATTGCTTTCTGATGAACGGAGTGAGTACCCCCCCACACACGACGAACCATGTAAACTTAAAGCGGGGAGGATAATTTTATGACAAGCACTCGCTTAGGCCACCTTACGGCGGCGGCGTGCGAGCAAGCCAGCGAGTGCCAAGAGACTGAGTGTCGCGCTGCTAGGCTCGGGGATGTAGAGCACTATGTTACTACCTGTATCTACCATGCCTAGGGCTTTGATGTTGTAGGTATCTGTGCCATCGGTGATAGCAAGCGTGATGTTGCCGTACCATGTGGCAAGATCAGCTACACCTGTAAGCTCAAAGAGCACCATGCCGTCTTCGGTATCGTAGGCTGCCTTAAAGTCGATCATTTGATCCATGGTGAGCACCACATCAAGCGTGTATTGCCCCGTGGCAGATTGTAAAAGAGTATTCAAATTACTCAGCTGATAAACAAGCGGATCGGTGAGTGTGCCGCCTTCGCTTGTTTCAAAGCTCGCGTACGTGGTTTGGTTCACACTAGCTCCGGTGATACTAGAGCCCGTGGCATTAAACTTCACGCCTGCTTCTACAAGCACACCCGCTTCAATCGAGGAGTTCATCACAACAGAACCTGCCCCCAGCGTCAGCTGGCCACCACCCGTTTTCAAAGTCACGCTAGTAAGCGTGGAGTTGAGGATGGAGGAAGAGTCCTGATAGCCTACGATTTCTGTACCCGAGATACTGGCGTTCTGAATCGTGGAGTTCGATAAGTTGATAAGGTTTGAACTGGAGATGGCTGCACCATCAATCACCACGCCGACAACTTGGTCATTAGCTATATAGCTAAGTGCAGAGCCACTCTTCACCGTGATGCTGGCTTCTCCCGCTGCGCGGGTAGGCTTCGTTGCAATTGTAACACCAGAATCCATCTGAAGCGAGCCGCTGATAGCCACACTGGCATCCGCACTATTCAAGGCTAGGGTGGCCATGTCCGTGGCTGAGCCAAGCGTAAGCGCGCCTCTAGTAGCGACTACGGTGCTGCCATCGCCAGCTATTGTGCCTATGTTGCTGCTTGCGCCGTCGAAGGAGATAGTCCCCCCATTTGCCCCTGTTAGTGTTGCTTTCGCAAGGGTGACGTTCTGCTTGATGGCTAAGGTTTCACCCTGCGCGCCGGCTACAAAGTTGACATTTGCGCCATCGGCAAAGCTCAATGCTGTATAAACGTTCACCTCGCCTGTAGCCTCACGACCATAGGCGATGGTCGCCCCCTCATTAAGAGTGACTCTCAACACGCCAGAGTGATCGGTGGTCGTACTTTGGTTGTAAAGCTCTAGTGTAGCACCTTTGTTCACGACAATGTCGCTCTGCGGGCTGGCATAGCCTGTGGCTGAGAGCCCCTTGCGCAAGATGAGGGCAGAGGCAGCTGTACCATCCTCCATACCTACGGTGATGAGAGCTGAACCATCGCGGCTGGAGATGCCTGAGTTGAGATCCAACGTACCATAGATATTCACGCTGTTGCGCTTGTTCCACTCGCTCACTTGGAAGGAGCCTTGAGGTCGATCGCCATAGAGTGCTCCTGAATTACCATCTACACCATCACCACCTTCTGCACTGAGCCTTTCACCCGTGACCTTAAGAGTAGCCCCCTCATCAATTTGCAAGCTGGTAACAGCTGTAGCACCCGTCATCACGATGCTATCCACTTGGTACGTCCCCTTACCTGTAACCGTGGTCGTTTCCCCACTCAATGCGAGGCGCACTTTATCATCAAGAATCGAGCCTTCACCTACACTCACGGTGTAGCCCTCTGTCGTACGATAGTAGTCAGAGGGCAAGGTTGTGCCTGCGCCATCCGAGCCAACCACGCCATCTTCAGTAATGGTAATCGTGCCCATGTCGTCACCTACCCTGAGGACCATGCCCGAGGCGAGGGTGTCCTTAAGACCACCTGTGTAGGTGCCGTTACTCACTGCCAGTTCGAGGGTAGAGCCAGAGCTAAAGTTGATGTAGTCAAGGGTGCTTAAGTCGGCATTGTAGCCTAGTGCCAAAGTAGCGCTGCTGGCCACGTTGACGTCACCTGTACCCGTTGCACCTACTGTACCAAGCATAAGACGGCCACTGTTCACCTCTGTACCACCTGTGTAGCTGTTGCTTGCCGACAAGGTGAGAGTACCTGAGCCATCCATCACGAGTGAGCCTCTGCCCCCAATTATACCGCTAGCAAAGTGCCAATCGCCAGCTCCTTCAATGCTGATAGAGCCAGGATTGACTGTTCCCTCTACAGTGATCATAGCACCTGCATCATCACTGAAGGTGACGTGGTCACCTTCATAAAAGCGCGCATCACGCACGCTGCCTTGCCAGACGCGACGAGTTAAGCTAGATTTCCAAATGCCCGCACCTACCCCCCAATCGAGCATGGCGGCTGCTGCGGCGGTATCAAGAGTAATACTGACCACTCGTTCTCTTACACTAAGACTGTAACCACCTCGCCCTGAAACACCAATCACACTTATACCTTCAGTGACTAAACTATTATAACCGTAAAATAAATAGTATGAGCCCGAGGCCAAGCCTGTGACATCAATCGTCGCACCTGAAAGATCAGCGCTAGATTCGAAACGAATAGCGTAGCTGTCGGCTAACACATCACCCTCAGCGTAAGTGAAGGTATTATTGAACACCAAAGTGCCGCCATCAGCAGACTGTATATAGCCGCCCCAAACACCCACTTGAATCGTCTTAGTTATAGCCGCAGTGCTGCTGAGCTCAAGAGTACCATCATCAAGCACTAAATCACCCTCAAAAGCATTTAAGCTAGTACCCGTCATCGATAATATACCACTCACATGGAGTGCCGTAGTACCCGTAAGTTGACCTTGTAGGGTCAGTGTACTACTGTTTAATTGTGCTGTCGCGCCCGTGAGATGGAGGTTTTGCCCGATAGTAAGCGAGCCGCCCCCCTCAAGAACAAAGTTATTACCAGTGACGTTGATGCCATTAATAGTCGCGCCAAATGAAGCAGACTGATTGACGGAAGAAATTACAAAACTATCAATACCGCCTGCACCAGATATGACGCCATTATAGTTATGGATTTGAGCAAAGTCAAAACGGCGCGTCTCACTACCCGTGCCAATAGCCAGATCACCGACACCCGCGAGTTTAGCAAAATCATAAAAACCACCCCATGTCGTGGTAAAATTACTGTTAGCCTGCAATTCTAAGGTATTGAAGTAAGCCCATGTGTTAGGTCCCATGCCGAAGTTGTCCCAAGTGCCGCCATTGAGTATCACATTGGTGTTCGAGTGGTCCCCCGCCGCGCCCCAAGAATCGTCCGCGTCTTTAGCGCGTGAGCTGTAGGTGAAGGTTGCGCCCGCGTTCACGACTATGTGGGAGAAATTCATGGTGGCTTCTTGCCCATTAGTCGTATTTTCGCCAAACTGCACCGTACCCTCATTGATGGTTAGGTAACCTGTGGTATTCAAATCGGTAGAGGCTTTAATCGTAAGCGTAGAGCTACCATTTTTAGTAATATTACCATCGCCTTCAAGTGAGGAGCCTACAATATTCCAATTATCTGCACCGTTAAAGGTGATGTCACCGGGGTCTACCGCCCCGTCAAGCGTAATTGTACCGCCACCTGTAAGGGCTTCAGTAATTACAGTATCGGGAGTCCATGTCGCGCTATCAGCATAGGCGCTAAACTGCGCGGAGGCAAAGGCTACGGCTGCCATCAAGGCCGCGCGTAATACTTTATTGAGGTGTAGTTTCATAAAAAATGATCTGGGTTGATTTACTCTGAGAGCAACATAATAGCACAATAGCATAAACTTACAAGAAAAATATGACTTGAGAATATGACTTCAGGGGACTTGCGAAATTATGCAAGAATAAATTCATTTTTCAAAAAATGAAGTGAATTAGAAAATAACTTTCAACAAATATATCATTCATTGTTATACGAGAGTTCACTTACCAGCCTACAGAATGGGCGTTACAAACACATGCACCTGCTGTCAGCCATGAAACTTGACAATACCTAGCCGCCTGCTACACTGGTGGGACGGTGGCGTGTTGTCCCCACATCACCGCTTTAAAATCATGAGTACAGTCCTCGAACGACAGGAGTTTTTGCGTAGCGAATTAGCTAAGCGTGTGTTGATTATTGATGGAGCTCTCGGCACGATGGTGCAGAAGTACAAGCTCCAAGAACAGGATTATCGCGGAGAGCGTTTTGCCGACACGCGGGTCTACCCTCGCGATGTGAAGAATAATAATGAATGTCTTATCTTCACGAAACCAGAAATCCTTAAGGAGATCTACGCCCAGTACTTTGCCGCTGGCGCCGACATGGCTACGACGAATACCTTCTCCGCGACCTCACTGGGTCAGCATGAGTTCTTCCACCACGGCTCAGCTGGCAAGCATGGTCAGAGCTACTACGAAGAAGTGCTGGCGAACGAAGAGCTCGCCGCCCTCGTCCACGAGATGAACATCACCGCCTGTCGCCTCGCACGAGAGGCCGCTGATGAAGCAGAAAGACTGACTGGTCAGATTAAACTTGTCGCAGGCTCGGTCGGTCCTATGGCGGTGACCGCGTCTCTCTCGCCCGATGTGAATGACCCTAGCTACCGCGCGGTGAACTTCGACCAGCTGCGCCGTGCCTACCGCGCTCAGGTGCTGAGCCTCGTCGCAGGTGGGATGGACATCTTGCTGCTGGAAACCATTTTTGACACCCTGAATGCAAAGGCCTGTCTCTACGCGATAGAAGAGCTGCGAGACGAAGGCGTGGAGCTCCCGCCGCTCATGATTAGCTTCACCATCACCGACCGCGCTGGGCGTACGCTCTCAGGGCAGACGGTGGAGGCATTCTGGAACTCCGTTCGCCACGCGCGCCCCTTTAGTATAGGGATTAACTGCGCGCTCGGAGCAGACCTCATGCTTCCCTTTGCGCGTGAGCTCTCTGGGCTCGCAGACTGCGCCATTAGCATGTATCCGAATGCAGGGATGCCAGACCCGCTCAGCCCTAGCGGCTACGAACACTCAGCCGATGACATGGCGCGCATCATGCGCCGCTTCGGTGAGGAGCGACTGCTGAACTTCCTCGGTGGCTGCTGCGGCACGACACCCGAGCATATCAAGACGATGCGCGAGGTGATCCATGAATTCCCCCCACGCCCGATCACGGAGAAAAAGAAGGCTGGTCAGCTACGCCTCTCGGGGCTCGAAGCCTATAATCATGATGAGACGCGCAACACGCTCTTCATCGGGGAGCGGTGCAATGTCGCAGGCTCGCCCATCTTTGCGCGACTCATCCGCGCAGGTGAGTTTGAAAAGGCCGTCGATGTCGCGCGTAAGCAGGCGGAGAACGGTGCTGCAGTGCTGGACTTCTGCTTCGATGACGGCATGATAGAAGGCGTGCCCTCCATGGTACGCTTCCTGAATCTCGTGAGCTCTGAGCCTGATATCGCACGTCTCCCCTTCATGGTGGACTCCTCGAAGTGGGAGGTACTCGAAGCGGGGCTACAGTGCATGCAGGGGAAGGGAATTGTCAACTCTATCTCACTGAAGGTGGGGGAGAAAGAGTTCCTCCGTCAGGCTCGCGTCATCCGACGCTACGGCGCGGCTGTCGTGGTGATGGGCTTCGACGAAGAAGGACAGGCAGCAGGTGTCGCAGACAGAGTGCGCATCGCGTCACGCGCCTATGATCTGCTGGTGAACAAGGTAGGCTTCCCCGAGGAAGACATCATCTTCGATCCGAATGTGCTTACTGTCGGTACAGGCATCGCGGAGCATGTGAACTATGCAAAAGACTTTTTCGAAGCTGTCAGTGAGATACACAGACGCTTCCCTCACTGCCATATCTCTGGCGGTATCTCGAATGTATCCTTTGCCTTCCGTGGGATTAATCCCGTGCGCGAGGCGATGCACAGTGCTTTCCTTTATCATGCGCAGCAGCAGGGGCTGGATATATCCATCGTGAATGCTGGCATGCTGGAAGTCTATGACGAGATCCCCGCTGACAAGCTCGCACTCGTCGAAGACGTGCTGCTGAACCGCCGCCCCGATGCCACCGAGCGTCTGACAGCCTACGCTCAGGAGGTAGCCGAGCAGAAAGAAGCGCAGAAGAGCGGTACCGCCGCGCCTCCTGTGCAGGCATGGCGTGAAGAGCCTGTCGGCACACGACTCTCCTACGCCCTCGTGAAGGGCATCACCGAGTTCATCGAATCCGATACGATGGAAGCCCTAGACCTCTATGAAGGAAGTGCGCTTTCCCTAATCGAAGGGCCACTCATGGATGGCATGAAGCAGGTAGGCGAGCTCTTCGGAGCTGGAAAGATGTTCCTCCCGCAGGTGGTGAAGAGCGCGCGCGTCATGAAGCAGAGCGTCGCTCTACTCACCCCTATCATTGAAGAGACACGTGGCTCTACCGCTAGTGCTGGGACTGTCGTCCTCGCCACAGTGAAGGGAGACGTGCATGACATCGGGAAGAATATCGTCGGTGTCGTCCTCGCCTGCAATGGCTTCGAGGTGATAGACCTCGGCGTGATGGTCTCCTGTGAAGATATCATCGAAGCCGCGCAGCAGAAGTCGGCAGATCTCGTCGTGCTCTCTGGACTCATTACCCCCTCTTTAGAAGAGATGAGCCATGTCGCCGCTGAGATGGAAAAGGCAGGGCTTCGCATCCCACTCATGGTGGGGGGCGCGACGACGAGTGCGCTGCACACAGCCCTGAAAATCGCACCATCCTACCCCTCTGGAGTCCTCGTGCACACGACGGATGCCTCCACCATCGTGCCAGCCGCAGCAGCACTCGTGGGATCGGACAGGGAGCAGTATATACAGAATCATCTAGCGGAGCAGCAGGCGGCACGCGAACGCTACGCCAAGAAGCAGAAGGCGGTCGAGCTCTACAGCCTCGCAGAAGCGCGCGAGAGAGCCCTCGTCAGCGATTGGCTGGCGCATCCCCAGCCGCAGCCTAGCCGCACGGGTGTGTTCACCATCGCGACTCCGGGCTACGGCTGTGCTTGCCATTCTCGCGCACCACAGGTGGAGCTGAGCTGGGAGCAGATTTTAGAACACTGTGAGTGGAGCATACTGCTGCGCTTCTTCGAGATGGCTGACGCGTGGAATCCCGCGCGCCAGTGCTTCCAAGAAGGCGCGTCTGTCTCAGAGGAAAAGAAGCGCGAGGCGCAGCAGCTCATGAATGACGCACGAGCCCTCCTCCAGCGGGGAGTCGCGGAGAAGCGTATCCAAGCACGTGGCTGCTTCGGACTATGGGACGCGAATGCGCAGGGCGATGATATACTGATAGAAGGCGGCGCTGAGGGGAAAATCCTTCACAGCATGCGCCAGCAGAAAAAGGGAAAAGACATCTGCCTCGCCCTCGCGGACTTCGTCGCGCCTGCCCCCTATCAGGGCTACGTCGGCGCGATGCAGCTGAGCATAGTCGGAGCTGACGAGTGGGCTTCAGAACTTCAAGCACAGCATGATGGCTACAGCGCCATGCTACTCTCTGCGCTGGCGAATATGCTAGTCGAAGCCTTTGCCGAGCTCACGCAGAGCAGCATGGAGAAATACTGGCCTGTCGTATCGAGTAAGATGATACGACCAGCCTGTGGCTACCCGAGCCAGCCCGACCATGCGGAGAAACGCACGGTATTCTCCCTGCTGAATGCGACGGAGTACACGAGCGCGACTCTGACGGATAGTGACATGATGCGTCCACAGGCTTCCATCTGCGCGCTCGTGTTCAACCACGAGAAAGCTCGCTACTTCCGCGTCGGTGAGATAGGGGAAGATCAGCACGTAGACTATGCCGAAAGAAAGTAGAATCAATGTAAAATATTACAAAAAATAGCCTTTTTTTAACATTTAGAACGTTTTTTCTTGAGTAATGGTTCATTATATGATAGTAGCATGAGTGCTACTTTCATTTGAGACTTCTCTAGCGAGAAAAACGAATTTCAAACAACATACATATAGAATATGACAACGCCAAAAAAAGCTACAACTCCTGCGAAGTCGCCCGCAGCGGCTAAGAAGAAGGCTGCACCAGCCGCAGCAAAGCCAGAAGCCGTCAGCGACCCCAAGTCAATCGTAAAAAGCTCCAAGGAAAGCTTCAGCCCCGAGGAGCGCAAGAGACTCGCGAAGCTGCAAGAAACGATGGAACTCCTCGCGAAAGACCCAGAATGGAGCAGCTTCCTAGAAGAGCAAAAAGACGCACTCTATCAGCTGCAAGAAGAGCTCGTCCCGAATATGCAGAGCGTCACGCGCGAGCACCTGCGCTCTGGAGAATCAAATGTCTCTTCCGCCTCGGGGCAGCACATGGGGGATGCTGGTAGCGAAGCCGAGGTGCGCGACCTGACCATACGCCTCCTTGATAAGGACAGGGAGCAGATGTATGAAATCGACGCAGCACTTGAGCGGATCCGCCGTGGAACATACGGAATTTGTGAAGAATCTCTCGAACCAATTCCTAAGGGACGCCTCCGAGTACGCCCATTTTGCCGTCTTACCGTAAAATGCCAAGAAGAATTCGAGAAAAAATATGGCATCGCAAGTGCCTATAATTCATCGAATTCCGAAATTATCGGCTATGCAGGCTTGCAAAATATACAAGAAAGTGCGATTTCACTTGACGAAGACTCAGAATAGTGTAGAATAGCCGCCCACAACTCAACACTAAATAGCACTATGCCTAGAGATATTATCATCCTGGAATGCACGGAAGCAAAGGCTGAAGGTAAACAAGCCTCTCGCTACGTCACAACTCGTAATAAGAAGAGCCTTCGTACCCCTGGTCGTTTGGAAAAAGTGAAGTTTAACCACTTCCTCAAGCGTCGCACCCTTCACCGCGAAATGCGCTAATCTTAGCTAGCTTTCTCATTAATAATCATGATTACTGAATTCAAGAGCGTTCAACGCCGTATTCGTTTCCGTACATGCAATAAGTGCATGACCCGTCGCCGCATCGATATCCCAGCAGGTGCTGTCGATATGGTAAACCCAGAGTTTCTTTCCAAGTTCACATCCGAAACTGGTAAGATTCTTCCTCGCCGTGTGACAGGTGTATCTGCTAAGATGCATCGCAAGATCACTCGCGAGATTCGCCGCGCTCGTGCCGTAAATCTGCTTCCATAATTTCCGGCTCAAGATCTCGACGGCGGCTGTCGTTGAAGAGAGGGAGCTTGTAGCCAGCTTAACAGCCGCGCAAGCTCCCTTTACGCACTGCGCTTAATCGGGATCACACCTCCTCAGCGAGGAAAAACTTTTATCATCAAGTGTAAGCAGCTCAGCTAGCCTACTACTTAGCACCCTGATGAAAGAGCTGAAAGACACACAAAGCGAATTAGACACTCGCCAGCTTTCTATTGATCGCGTGGGTGTGCGCTCACTCCGCTTCCCCATCGTGGTGAAAGATAAGGAGAAACGCACGCAGCCTACCGTAGCGACACTGGCTCTGATGGTCGATCTACCTCAGGAGTTCAAAGGAACTCACATGAGTCGCTTCGTCGAGGCTCTCCAACAACACAAGCGATCTCTCGACGTACACACTGCTGTGCGCCTCCCAGGTCAGCTGCTGAAGCGTTTTGGTGCTCAGCGAGCACGTGTTGAAATCGACTTCCCCTTCTTCCGTGTGAAGAAAGCCCCAGTCACGGGGCTGGAGGGAATGATGGACTACGAAGTACGCTTCGAGATAGATGTCCAAGAGGGAAAGAACGCAGAGTTCACCCTCATTCTTAAAGTGCCCGTCACAACCCTCTGTCCCTGCTCGAAGGCGATGAGTGATCACGGTGCGCATAACCAGCGCGGTATCGTTACCTATGCTGTGCGCTTCTCTGGAGCTGCCATTTGGATAGAAGATCTGATAGATCTGGTTGAATCCTGCGCCAGCTGCCAACTTTATAGCCTCTTGAAGCGTCCTGATGAAAAGTACGTGACGGATCAGGCCTATGAGAATCCCGTTTTCGTCGAAGATCTCGTGCGAAACGTGGCCTTTGCCACAGAGCGATATAATGCCTTTAGTTGGTATAGAGTCGAAGCTGAAAACTTCGAGTCAATTCATAATCATAATGCTTACGCTATGATAGAGCGTGAGCTGATGTGATTTTTACATTTTCGTACACCATTGCACATGAAATTAGCTATTATAGGAACTGGATATGTCGGACTCACGACAGGTACTTGCTTCGCAGAAGTGGGTCACAATGTGATCTGTGTCGACTCAAACGAACAGAAGATACAAACTCTCAAAGCAGGAAAAATTCCTATTTTCGAACCTGATTTAGAGGATCTTGTCAATGTAAACGTCGCGGCTGGTCGCCTGCACTTCACGACCGATCTGGCCTACGCAGTAGAGGCTTCTGACATCATTTTCATCGCAGTACCTACTCCACCACAAGAAGACGGCTCTGTCGATCTTTCCTATATTGATGCTGTTTCGCGTGAGATTGCCGAAGTGCTGCGTCCTGAGCACGAGTATCGCATCATCGTCGATAAGTCTACAGTCCCAGTGAGCACGGGCTCTAAGGTAGCTCAGGTCATGATGCGTTATGCCGCCGATAATGTGAATGTCGATGTGGTGTCTAACCCTGAGTTTCTACGTGAGGGATCTGCTGTTCAGGATCTCTTACACCCAGATCGTATCGTCATCGGTACGAACTCCGAGCGCGCGATGGACATGATGAAGCGCGTGTACCAGCCCTTTGATGCTCCTATCGTAGAAGTGGATCTCGCGTCTGCTGAGCTCATCAAGCATGCGGCGAACTCCTTCCTCGCGATGAAGATTTCTTATATTAACGCCGTCGCTTCCGTATGTGAAGCAGCAGGAGCTGACGTCGAGAAGGTCGCACGCGGCATAGGCATGGATAAGCGCATTTGCCGTGAGTTCCTGAATGCAGGTCTCGGCTATGGCGGTTCTTGCTTCCCTAAGGACGTGAAGGGCTTTATCCACGTAGCGGAGCAGCTTGGCTCTCCGATGAATCTCCTCCGTGAGGTAGAAGAGATCAATGCGGTGCAGATGGATCGCTTCCTGACCCGCGTGCGAGAAAAGCTCTGGGTGCTGCGCAACAAGCGCGTCGCCGTCTGGGGTCTTGCCTTCAAGCAGAACACTGACGACGTGCGTGAATCCGTCGCCATACGACTCATCAAGCGTCTGTGTGACGAGAATGCTATCGTGCGTGCCTACGACCCACAAGCAGCAGAAACAGCTGCCGTAGAGCTCGCAGGGTACAGCTGCGAGATCGTTGATGATATGTACGAATGTGCTCGTGACGCTGATGTACTCATCGTCGCAACCGAATGGAAGGAATTCGCCCTAGCGGATCTTGACAAGCTGCGCGAAGTCATGCAGCTGAACTTCATCTTTGATGGACGTAACATTCTTCACGGTGAGAATGTCACCCACGCAGGCTTCGAGTACCACTCAGTCGGCAGACCTAGCCTCTATCCTACTAATTAGTTTTTAACACAAGATACGAAAAAGCCCTCCACGTGAATCGCGGAGGGCTTTTTCGTCTTAATAAGATTAATGGGGACTTCTAAATTCACGTCATTCAAAATAAGGGCACCTTGCGAAATTAGTCCGAGTAGAATGATGGTCTCGAAAATGAGCGAAACAGCACCTCTTTTGCCGCATTTTGGCGAGAATTTACAGCTTTTTGGGCTTACATAGCTCGCTATGCGCACCCAAACGCCGTAAATTATCATCCAAACTGCATGCAAAATCCGAAGCTGCTAATTTCGCGAGATGCCCATAAGCAAATGAACAAAATCACTTCACGAGGCTTCTTTTGAGTGCTTTTCGGCTAGATTTGTCCCGAATTTTCGTCTCAGAGGACACTCTGAGCCATCAATTCGTGAAAAATCCATC
>CAYJJD010000011.1:0-26972 GCA_964370425.1 uncultured Akkermansia sp.
CCAAGCTGCACCTCATGTCGGTCGCCTAGCTCGCTAGGCATCCTCATTCGGCACAGCTTGAACAAAAAAATCAATCAAAATCTTGGGCTGCTAATTGCGAGAACCTGCCCTAAGGGGAGTCTATAGGAAAGGTCGCGGAATGTCAAGAAATACAGATGGTACAAGCTCGGCTATACACTTATACACTGCTGCCGTGATAAAGCCAGAAAAAACCTCGCTACTGAGCACAGGAGCGAGGTGATTAAAGAGGGAGGAATGCTATCCAGTATTAACGACCTGGGACAGTCTCGAAGGTGAAGCCCTTTAGGTACTCCGTTTCGGGGAGGTTCAGCAGGACGGGATGGTCGGCTGCCTGTCCGTGGCTTTCGATGAGACGCAGTGTGCTGCGACCATCCACGGCGGCTTCACCCACACTCTGCTTGAAGAGGGCGGTACTCGCGTGGTGAGAGCAGCAGAATGTCGAGAGGATGCCACCGAGTGGAAGCATCTGCATCGCGCGCAGGTGGATTTCCTTGTACCCACGCATCGCTCCATTCAGGCTCTTCTTGTTGCGCGTGAAGCTAGGAGGATCGAGGATGATAAGATCCCACTTCGGCTCAGCACCTTGGCGCACGAGATCGCTCTCGCGCTTCAGGAAGTCGAAGGCATTCTCTGTCACGCAGTCGATTTCCACGCCATTGAGCTGCGCATTACGCTTCACCGCTTCCATGGCATCGGCGGAAATATCCACTGCCGTTACCTGAGCTGCTCCCGCTTTCGCGCAGGCGAGGGCGAAGCCACCCTGATTACAGAAGCAGTCGAGGACACGGCGACCCTTCGCGTACTTCGCGACATCTTGGTAATTCTGCAGCTGATCGAGGTAGAGTCCTGTCTTCTGCCCCGTGGCGAGATCGACGAGGAATTTTAATCCACGGCTCTCCACTTCGAATGGGGCGGGCTCTTCGCCGTAGGCTACATATGTTTCCTGCTCCAGTCCTTCGGCGATGAGCATGGGCGAGTCGTTACGCACGATGAGGCAGCGAGGCTCAAGGAGGTCGACGAGGATATCACGGATGAGACCTAGGCGCAGGTACATCGCTGCGGTGAGCGTCTGAATGACATAGACATCATCGTACTTGTCGATGATGAGGCCAGGGAGACCATCACTCTCACTCCACACGAGGCGCATAAGCTTCTCACCGGGGAGATAACGCTCGCGCAGCAGCATGGACTGGCTGATGCGGCGGATGAAAAACTCGCGATCAAGATCCTGCTTACGACGAGAAAAACGGCGAGCGATGATCTGTGACTGAGGATTGTACATGGCAGAGCCAAGGTACTTGTCGCGCTGGTCTTTCAGCAAGACGACATCACCAGCCATAGGATTCCCGAAGACTGTGATAACCTCTGTGCTATACACCCAGTCGTGACCATGAAAAATACGTGCTCTTGGAGCTACTACAATACCTGCCATAATGCCTGAAGCGTACAGGAAAGGCGAGTACGTGTCAATGCCTATTTTCCAATGCGTGTTTTTATATGATGAATAAAAAAGAGGCGCAGGGATTATTCCCTGCGCCCTGTGGCTTATAAGTAAAACGTCGTCTGTTATCTTCCTCTCTGTATGAGGAATCCGACGCTTTTAATCTGTTAGTTATGCGTCTCTGCTCGCTGTACTTCGGCATCGGCCTTCGTCATCTGCCCGAGCACGCGTCTGTACTCCATGGGGAATACCTTCACGAAGTTCGGCAGCTGCTGCTCGAAGTCTTCGAGGATAGCCTTCGCACGCGCCGAGCCTGTGAGCACGGCGTGTTCCTCAATGAGCCCACGTAGCTGTGCTACATCCTCAGGCTCGCAGACAGGGTCGAGATCTATCATGTCGAGATTACAGTAACGGTCGAAGAGGTGATTCTCATCCCAGACGTAAGCGAGACCTCCGCTCATGCCTGCGCCGAAGTTATGCCCAGTCTCTCCGAGGACGACGACGCAGCCGCCTGTCATGTATTCGCAGCAGTGATCGCCTGCTCCTTCGATGACGGCTGTCGCCCCTGAGTTACGCACGGCAAAACGCTCGCCCACCTGCCCGTGAACGAAGAGCTTTCCGCTCGTCGCCCCATAGAGGAGGACATTCCCCGCGATGACATTTTCTGCTGGGTCGTAGCTGCTGCCTTCGAAGGGAGTGACGATGATCTTACCGCCCGAGAGCCCTTTGCCTACATAGTCATTCGCCTGCCCCTTGAGGGTGAGCGTGACACCGTGAGCGAGGAATGCGCCGAGGCTCTGACCAGCAGTCCCTGTGAGGTCGAGCTGTATCGTATCTTCGGCGAGACCTGCGTCGCCATGCTTCTTCGCGATGTGGAAGGAGAGGCGTGTGCCGATAGCGCGATCGGTGTTACTGATAGGAAGGCTGATGCGGACGCGTTCACCCTGTTCTACTGCTGGCATGACTTCACCCATGAACTGCTCGTCAAAGATGCTCACATCGGGCTGCTGCTTCTCTGAGGCGAATATATTCTGAGGCTCTGGGCGTAGGATGCGTGAGAAGTCCAGATGCTTCGTCTTCCAGTAGTCGAGTGCCTTGTCTACTTGGAGTAGGTCGGTGCGACCCACAGCCTCGTCGATGCTGCGCAGACCGAGGGCGGCGAGGTATTCGCGTGTTTCGCGGGCGACGAACTGGAGGTAGTTGATGATATTCTCAGGCTTGCCGCGCATGCGCTGGCGTAGTCCTTCGTCCTGTGTCGCGATGCCGACGGGGCAGGTGTTCTTGTTACAGACTCGCGCCATGACGCAGCCGAGAGCGATGAGGATGGAGGTGGCGAAGCCGTATTCCTCAGCGCCGAGCAGGGCGGCGACGACCACGTCGCGACCATTCGTGATGAGACCATCGGTCTGGATGCGTATCTTGTCGCGGAGCTTATTGAGCACAAGAGTCTGGTGCGTCTCCGCGACACCGAGTTCCCATGGCATACCTGCGTAGGTGATGGAGGTGAGGGGGGAAGCACCCGTGCCACCATCGTGTCCAGAGATGAGCACCATGTCGGCTCCACCCTTCGCGACACCAGCCGCCACAGTACCGACACCGACTTCGGAGACGAGCTTCACGCTGACGCGTGCGTCAGGATTCGCATTGCGCAGGTCGAAGATGAGCTCTGCTAAGTCTTCAATAGAGTAGATGTCATGATGAGGAGGAGGGGAGATGAGTGTCACACCGGGGGTGGCATGACGCACGCGGGCGATGTCGGCATCGACCTTACCACCGGGGAGCTGTCCGCCTTCACCGGGTTTCGCGCCCTGAGCGACCTTGATCTGGAGCTCACGTGCGTGGGCGAGATACTCTGCGGTGACACCGAAGCGACCCGAGGCGATTTGCTTCACAGCGGAGCAGAGGTCATCGCCATTTTCTTGGATTTGGAAGCGAGAGGGATCTTCGCCGCCTTCGCCCGAGTTACTCATCGCGCCGAGGCGGTTCATGGCGATGGCGATCATCTCATGGGATTCCTTCGAGATCGCGCCGAAGCTCATCGCCCCCGAGACGAAGCGGCGGATGATGCTCGCTTCACTCTCTACCTCAGTGAGAGGGATGGTGGGAGCATCCGCGAAGTCGAAGAGTCCGCGCAGTGTGCAGCGTGTCTCGTCCTGTTCGTTGACGAGGGAGGAGAAGACCTTGTAGAGTGCGTAGTCGCCCTTGCGCACGGCCTTTTGGAACTGGCCGATGACCTTCGTGCTCCATATATGCTTCTCGCCGCCGCGCTTCCACTTATAGATACCAGCGTCTTCGAGCTTGTCTATATGTTCAGAGTTGAGCTCCTTGCTAGATTGCAGTCGCTTGACCGACTCACGCGCGATGTCTGAGAGCTCGATGCCGCCTATGCGCGATGATGTACCAGGGAAGTAATCCTGCACGACTGCATCACTCAGACCGATGGCTTCGAATATCTGTGCGCCTCGGTAGGAGCGCAGGGTGGATATGCCCATCTTGGACATGATCTTGAGCAGACCTGCGTCGATGGCTTCGAGGTAATTCTCTAGTGCCTTCGTGGGGGAGATGTCAGCAGCGAGCTTTTCTTCACGATAGAGTGCTCCTATACTTCGGTAGGCGAGCCATGGGCAGATGGCAGTCGCGCCGTAGCCGAGTAGCAGGGCGAAGTGCATGATCTGGCGTGCCTCGCCTGTCTCGGCGATCACCCCTGTGCTGGTGCGGACACCGAGTTCGCGTAGCTTGCTATTCACGGCAGCGATGGCGAGTAGGCTGGGAATGGGGGCTTCGTTTCCACTGAGTTCTCTGTCACTGAGGATAATGATGCGGTAGCCCTGAGCGATCGCCTGCTCCGTCTGACGAGTGAGCTCTAGGAGAGCTTCCTGTAAGCCCAGAGGTGACAGGGAGGAGAATCCCGTGCTCAGCGTGATGCAGCGGAAGTCCTCTTGGTGATTCGCCTTGAGGGCAGCGAGGTCAGCTTCGGTGAGGATGGGGCGATCTAGCTTGATAATGCGCGCCATCTGGGGCGTTTCCTCCAGAATGTTCGCAGGATTACCGATGAATGTGGTCAGCGACATGACCATCTGCTCGCGCATGGGGTCGATGGGGGGATTCGTCACTTGTGCGAACTGCTGCTTGAAGTAGTTAAACAGCAGCTGCGAGCGATCTGAGAGAATCGCGAGAGCCGCGTCATTCCCCATGGCGGAGACGGGGTCGTGTCCTGTATTCGCCATCGTGAGGATGAACTGCTTGAGCTCGTCTTCCGTGTAGCCGAAGAGCTGCTGCTTCGTGAGTGTCTTCTGTGCGCTCTCCGTCTGAGGGGCGGCGACGCTGTCGAAGAAGCCGTGAATCTTGATACGGTTCTCCTGACACCAGCGGCGGTAGGGGCGGCGGCGCGCGATCTGGGTTTTGATCTCTGCATTGTAGCTGATACGCTTCTTTTCGAAGTCTATCCAGACGATGTCACCTGGGCGCAAGCAGCCGCGCTTCACGACTTCCTTCGGATCAGTGTCGAGTACGCCAGCCTCACTCGCCAGTACGAAAATACCATCGCGGCTCAGCTCATAACGCGCAGGGCGTAGACCATTACGGTCTATCGCTGCCCCTGCACCGAGGCCATTGCTAAAGCAGACGGCGGCAGGACCATCCCATGGAGCCATGAAGCCCGCGTGGTAATCGTAGAATCCGCGCAAGTCTTCTCCGAGGAAGTAATGCTCGCCGAATGCCTGTGGTATCAGCATCATCATACTATGCGGCAGGCTGCGCCCTGAAGTGACGAGCAGTTCCAGCGCATTGTCAAGGCTCGCAGAATCACTCTGTCCCGAGGGGATGACGGGGAGGATCTTACTGATCTCGTCACCGAAGAGAGGGCTAGCGAGCTGGCTCTCTACGCCGCTCATCTGGTTGAGATTACCGCGCAGGGTGTTCACTTCTCCATTATGCGCCATGTAGCGGAAGGGGTGGGCGAGTGGCCAGCTGGGGAAGGTATTCGTCGAGTATCGCTGGTGGACGATGGCGAGCGCGCTCTTGAAGTCTTCATTCGCAAGATCGAGGTAGAACTTCGGCAGCTGTGGTGCCATGAGTAGCCCCTTGTAAATGATGGTGCGTGCGGACAGAGACGCGACATAAAAAAGATCGCCTAGCTGGGGATGCTGGGCGATCATTTCTTTTTCGATGCTGCGGCGGAGAATGTAGAGGCGTCGTTCTAAGTCATCTCCTGTGAGGGACTCTTCACTAGATTCGATGAAGATCTGAGTGATATGTGGTGCGCTTTGCTGAGCGAGCTGGCCTATACTGTGGATGTCGACGGGAACTTCACGTGTGCTCAGGAGGGTGAAAGATTCTTCACCGAGCACGCGTTCGAGGACGCTCATACAGCTGCTACGTAGGGCTGCATCTTGAGGAAGGAAGCACATGCCGACAGCGTAACTGCCTGCTTCTGGTAGGCTGACGCTGAGATTCTTAGAGAAGAACTCATGTGGGATCTGGAGCAGGATGCCTGCACCATCACCAGTCTCTGGATCGGAGCCTGTCGCGCCACGATGAAGAAGACGTTTGAGAATGGCGATGCCCTGTTTGACAATATGGTGAGTAGCCCTCCCATTCATGTCGACGATCATACCGACGCCGCAGGCGTCATGCTCGTTTGATGGATCGTAAAGTCCCTGAGATACAGGGTAATATGAGCTAGCGATTGCTGCTCCCGCCGTCGGAGTCGATGAGTGTGTGTTCATGTCTTCTTAAATGATCACGGTTGGGGAATGATACTCCTGAATCATGAAACTGGCAATAGAAATTATCATTTTTTTTCAAAAAACTTTAAAAAAATGCCCGAAATTCATATATGCCTTATAATTAGATGTTTAAAATTTATTTGAAAAAAACAGTGTGAAAAATCTTGACTTTAGAAAAATTAGATCTACAATTTTCCAGACCACGACAAATCTGCTTTTTCTGAAAGTAGATTTTGCCTATCAGGGTCATGTTTCTCCTTTGTGAGAATAACAACTAATTGACTCAGTATCATTATGTACTGAGCCCTGAAAAGCATATGACTACAACAAATAGTACCACGCCGGAAGAGGAGCTAGAAGCCCTCTATGGGAGCGATACCTTTGGTATCAGCACAATGGAAAAGTATCTTTCCAAGAGTGCCTTCAAGAAAATGTTAATAACCATCCAAAAGGGCAGCAAGCTTGATCCAAGCATTGCAGACGAAGTAGCCCAAGCGATGATGGTCTGGGCGATTTCAAAAGGCGCGACGCATTACACCCACTGGTTCCACCCGCTGACAGAAGCGACTGCTGAGAAGCACGATTCCTTCGTCACACCAGATGGCAAGGGTGGTATGATTTGTACCTTCGATGGAAAAGCCCTCATACTCGGTGAGGCAGATGGTTCATCCTTCCCCTCTGGTGGCATCCGTGCGACCTTTGAGGCACGCGGCTACACCGCATGGGATCCTACCTCTCCTGCATTCATCAAGAGGACGCCACACACCGCGACACTCTGTATACCAACCGCCTTCTGCTCTTACACGGGCGAGGCACTAGACAAGAAGACACCACTTCTTCGCTCCATGGCCTCCCTGTCAAAGCACAGCCTGCGAGTCCTCCGATGCTTCGGCATCGAGCCAGAGTACATCACAAGTAACCTCGGTGCCGAACAGGAATACTTCCTCATCGACCGCAGTATCTACCGAAAGCGTCCTGACCTCATCGAGACAGGACGCTCTCTTTTTGGAGCGTTACCACCGAAGCACCAGCAGATGGAAGACCATTATTACGGTGCTATCAAAGAGCGCGTACTCGAGTTCATGGACTCCGTAGACCGTGCACTCTGGGCATTAGGCGTACCTGCGAAGACACGTCACAACGAAGTCGCACCTGGTCAGTTCGAAATCGCACCTCTCTTCGAAGCGACAAACCTCGCGGTCGACCACAATGTCATGATCATGGACATCCTCCAGCGTCAGGCTCTGCGTCACGACCTCGTCTGCCTCCTTCATGAGAAACCTTATGCGAAGGTGAACGGCTCAGGTAAGCACAACAACTGGTCACTGAGCTGCCCTGGTATGGGCTCACTGCTCACCCCTGGACAGACTCCCCATAGCAATCGACTCTTCCTGCTGCTGCTTGCCTGCATCATTAAGTCCATCGACCTGCATGGTGATCTACTACGTTCCTGCATCTCCAAGGCAGGAAATGATCACAGACTTGGCGCACAAGAAGCACCGCCAGCCATCATCTCCGTCTTCCTCGGAGATCAGCTCAACGACATCGTCGAGCAGATCAAGCAGGGCGGCGCGACGAGCTCCACTTGTGGGTCTCTCATGAAGCTCGGTGTGGACTCCCTGCCACAGCTGCCGAAGGATGCCACCGACCGCAACCGTACCTCACCCTTCGCCTTCACGGGTAATAAGTTTGAGTTCCGTGCTGTCGGTTCATCTCAGACCTGTGCATGGCCGATGACCATCCTGAACACCATCGTTTGCGAAAGCCTCGATGCAGCAGCTGATCATCTCGAAGCCTACGTCGGAACAGACGAGTTCAACGCGAAGGTAGACGAATACACCCGCGAACTCATCGTGAATCACGATCGCATTATCTTCAATGGTAATGGCTACTCCGAAGAATGGGTCGAAGAAGCTGAGCGTCGTGGACTTCCCCATATCCGCACCTCACTGGAAGCCTTCGAAGTCCTCGGACAAGAAAGCACTATCGCCCTCATGGAGAAGTATAACGTCCTCTCTCGCTCCGAACTCCTTGCTCGCAAGGAAATCCAGATCGAGAACTACGAGAAAACCATCGACATCGAGGCAAAGACATGCCTGAATATGCTCCAGACCATCTACATGCCAGCCATCGCTGGCCAGATGAGTAGCCTCTGCTCCACCGCACAGTCTATCCAGTCCATAGGTGTCAGCGTCGGACTCTCCGCAGTGAAGGGGCGCATCGAAGAAATCGGTGTACTCTATGACGAACTCCCTGCGAAGATCCAGCAGCTCGCCCAGAGCATCGACACAGGACATGCCCCTGAGATGAAGATCGCGATGGAAGAAGCACGCGCCATCGTCGACGCCCTCGAAGGACTCGTCGATGCCCAGCTCTGGCCTGTTCCAAGCTACGCTGAAATGCTCAATATTCACAGTGTCTAAGTGATAGCACTATAAAAATATACTCGATCGTCTGCGCTGCAGAGCAGGCGATCGAGATTTTTCATTCCATGAGCTCTAGCCCTATAGAAGAAAAACTCACCCTCCGTCGTCCGACACCGCACGACCTCGCAGAAGCCGATGCCTTCTTCGAGCGCATGATACCCCTGAGCTATGAAGAAAATGGCATCATAGGCTTCGACGACGACATGGTCGAAGAAATCGCCATGAAGAAGCTAAAAGTCCGCCGCGACCTCGCGAGTGAAGGGGAGGAGTACCACTTCTTACTCGCCGTGATGGACGGGCGCATCGTCGGCACGATGTGTTATGGTCCGTCCAATGACCTGCTGAACAAAACAACAGCTCAGTGCACGCGTGACACAAAAGAAATAGGCTGCCTGCTCATTCTAAAAGAATACCAAGGGCGCGGCATCGCCATGGAGCTCGCGCGCACCATCACTCAGACCATGGCGCGTGCAGGCAACACACGCTGCTGCCTCGACTGTGGCTATGCCAAGGCTCAGAAAATGTGGCTTAGTAAGCTAGGCACACCTCATTACTGCCTTAAGAACTACTGGCAGAATGGCATAGACCACTACGTGTGGGACTTCCCTATGGAAGAGCTCATCGCCAGACTGGCGAAGCAGGATTAATCTTCTTCCTGCTCCTCGAAGGGGAGCTGCTTCTGCACCATCTCAAGGCGACGTAGCAGTAGCGCTATGCCGGCGCGATAGGCATTAATCTGAGCCCTCGCTCCGCCTTGCTTCGTATACATGTGCTGGGTAGCGTCGAGGTAGGCGAGCCATTTATTATTAGCATCCTCCTTTGCCTTGATTATATCTGTATAGTTCGGCTGGAAGCGGAACTTCATATTCAGCCACTCCATCACGATGGCATTATTATAATTCAGCTGTGAGAGGTAAAACTGGTACTGAGATGCCAGAAGAAACTGCTCGTCAAAGAGCGCAGGTTCAGAGCCCTCTTTATCACGTGAGCTGCTCTCTTCTGACGCGTCAGTCTTCGCCTCTGCTTGCTGAGCCATGATATCCTCCATTTGCTGGAGTAAAGGATTCGCGTAGAGGGTCGCCGACTTCGGCAGGTCTGAGGCGAGGGCAGGCTTGAAGACGAAGTCATGATAGCGTGATTGGATAAGAGCGCGCTTCATGAGATTGATATTCTTATTGAGCGCTGAGCCTTTCAGCGGTTTATTCACTTGGATGGGGAGCCCCTGCGCTTGCGTGGCAAACTCTATTTCTGCCTTGTAAAAGCTTATCCACACGCGCTGCGCTAGTTTTAACCTATCGGTGAACTCCGTGTTATCCGCATTAGAATACAGGGATATCTCCTGATCTATGAAGCTCTTCAGCGATTTCTCCGTGCTGGGGATCTTCGTCTCCGCCACAAGACTGGGAAGAGTGAATAGGAAGAAGGACAGGGAAAGTATACAAGTAGATAGAGACGATGATTTCATATGATAGAAGATTACGTGCTTTCTCTTATCATAAAGAAAAGTGAGGCGCGTGAAAAGAAAAAACATCGCCAACTGGGCACCTTGCGAAATTAGTATGATCAGAATGATGATCTCGAAAATGAGCGAAACAGCACGCCTTTTGCCGCATTTTGGCGAGAAATTACAGCTTTTTGGGCTTACATAGCTCGCTATGCGCGCCCAAACGCTGTAAATTATCATCCAAACTGCATGCAAAATCCAAAGCTGCTAATTTCGCAAGGCCCCCAACCGACGCCGTAAATTTATTAAATGTGAGTAACTCTTCGTAGCTTGTCGATATGAGCTTGCTAATACAGAGTCCATGCAGTAGAATATCCGCCATATGGCAGACCGAACTCATACCGATCCCGCTCGCATGGAAAAAATTGTGAGCCTATGCAAACGTCGTGGTTTTATCTTTCAATCCGCCGAGATCTACGGTGGACTTAATGGCTGCTGGGACTACGGCCCAATGGGCGCTGAACTCAAGCGCAATCTCAAGGACTACTGGTGGCGCCGCCACGTGCAGGAGCGCACGGACATCGTCGGCATGGATGGTTCTATCCTGACGCATAATGCCGTGCTCGTCGCTTCTGGTCATGTCGGAGGCTTCTCTGATCCTCTCTGTGACTGCCTCCTGAGCAAGGAGCGTCTCCGCGCCGACCAGATCCCCGCCCAGAGTGGCACGGCTCTCTGGTGGAAGGGTGCTCGTAAGTCTGATGGCTCATGGAGCTCGGACAAGGAGTTTTCCATTCTCATCGTTGATGCTGATGAAAAGCAGCTCAAGCAGGCTCGCAAGTCCGCACTCCAGTTCTACGTGCAGCTCGCAGGTAAGGGTGCACAGACCGCTGATCTCGAACTAGTCGATGAAAGCACGGAAGAAGTCACCGATAGCACCCGCTATAATCCAGCGAATGGCTCACTCGTGACAGAAGCACGTGAGTTTAACCTCATGTTCAAAACGAAGATCGGTGCGACATCTGATGACAATGACCCGAATGCTGTCGGCTGGCTGCGCCCAGAAACCGCGCAGAACATCTTCTGTCAGTACAAAAATATCCTCGACTCCTCCCGCATGAAGATCCCCTTCGGCATCGCCCAAGTGGGGAAATCCTTCCGCAATGAGATCAACCCTCGTAACTTCACCTTCCGCTCCCGCGAGTTCGAACAGATGGAAGTCGAGTACTTCTGTAAGGAAGAAGACGGCATGCGCCTCACGGACGAATGGCTGGAAACCTGCCTCTGCTTCTACGAGGAAATCGGTATCCCACGTGAGAAGATCCACATCCTCGATGTCCCCGATGGTGAGCGCGCCTTCTACTCGAAGAAGACCTACGACCTCGAGTATGAGTTCCCCTTCGGCATTCAGGAGCTTCAGGGTATAGCCTACCGCACCGCCTATGACCTCACGGCTCATCAGGGTGGCTCAGGCAAGCCTATGGAGTACTTCGATGAAGTGACACGCGAGCGTTACATCCCGCATGTTGTCGAGCCATCTGCTGGCTGCGACCGTACGGTACTCGCCGTCATCTGCGAAGCCTACGATGAAGAAGAACTCGGCACAGCTGAGAAGAGTGATGTACGCACCGTGATGCGCTTCCATCCACGCATGGCACCTATCAAGGCTGCTATCTTCCCGCTTCTCAAGAAGAATGCGGAGCAGGTACGCATCTGCCACGAGATCGAAGCGAAGCTGCGCCCCTTCATGACCGTCTTCTACGATGAAGCTGGTGCTGTAGGTCGTCGCTACCGTCGCCAAGACGAAGTGGGCACACCATTCTGCATCACAGTAGACTTCGAAACACTCGGTGAGGAAAACCCAGAGTACAAGAATACTGTGACCATACGTCATCGTGATAGCATGGAGCAAGAGCGCGTCGCTATCGACGAGCTCCTCAACTGGCTCGCAGCACGTATTCACTAAGAATTAACATATGGACTCCTCCCTCTACCGTGCGTGGGCTGAGGTAGATACGGACGCGATGCGTCATAATCTATCTGTCGTCGCTCGCGCCCTGCCTGAGCATCGCCGCATGGCTATCGTGAAGGCTGAAGCCTATGGGCACGGTCTAGAGGGGGTGGTGAAGGCTCTGGATGACTCCGATATAGCCTTCTTTGGTGTGGCCACCATCGCGGAAGCAGCACGCGTCCGCGATACGGGATGCCACACCACCCCATTCATTCTCGGCCCCTGCTTCCCTGCGGAGCGAGAGATGATCGTCCTGAATGGATGGCGAGCGGCTCTGTCCAGCCTCGAAGAGATAGAGCATTTTGAATCCCTAGGGAAGCTCTTTAACAAGGACGTGCATCTGCACATCAGTGTGGACACAGGCATGGGGCGCGCAGGCATGCTACCAGGCGATCTCGGAGGACTCGGTGACCTCTTGCGTCGCTGTGAACATGTGAAGATAGAGGGCGTGTACTCGCATCTCTCAGCGGCTTCTGAGGACATATCCTTCACGCATCGACAGATAGCGAGCTTCGAATACGCGGTATCGCAGCTCCAGTCCCAGCAGGTCGATATGCCCTACAGGCATCTGTGCAGCAGCGCGGCTGTGTTTAACTATACTGCACCTAGCACGAATATGGTGCGACTCGGACGCTTGCTCTACGGCTACTCACCCATGATGTCAGAGTATAATTCCGAACTGCGCAATACCCTGACTCTTTACAGCCGGGTGACTCTACTACGCACGCTTCCCGAGAACCATGGCGTGTCTTATAATCACACCTATGTGACGACGAACCCGACAAAGGTGGCGACGATAGGCATAGGCTTCGCTGATGGCTACTCCCACTATCTTTCTAATACAGGCGCGCGCGTGTACCTGAACAAGAGCTACTGCCCCGTCCTAGGACGCATCACTATGGATCAGATCATGGTGGATGTTTCCCATCTCGACAAGGTAGAGCCTGGAGATGTCGCCGAGATCATGGGCCCTCATGTCTGCTGGACAGAGCTCACATCTCGTGCGCAGACCATCCCTAGCAACGTGATTACTGGCATATCCGCGCGCGTACCACGCCTGTACAAGCCCTAGACTTTCTCTTCTTCTTACTTATACTATTTTTATGTCCCGCAAAAGAAACACTTCCTTGGTCGCCTTCCAGTGTCCCGCGAAGCTCCTTACTATGCTCGATGATTACTCTTATGAGAACATGATGGATAGAACGGACTTCATCATCGCCGCTATCTCTAAGTTTATTGAGTACTATGAGCACAATGATGAGTTAGAGCTCTTCGCTGGTATGTCAAAAGAAGAACAGTGCTACCTCTTAGAGGAGGGGCTGGCTGAAGAGGCATTCGAAGCTCAAGAAACTGATGAATCAGATTTCTGGGATGAGGATAGCGCAGACGAGCCGCAGTAGGCCGCGCGCTATTTAGCCTTCGTCCCGTCGGGGTTAGCAGCCGTCAGGCGTATCTTTTCTAAGTAGGCTTTCTCTAATTCGAAAGTCGCGACGAGCTGCTCATTTTTGTAGAAATTCGCAGAACGGAGACGCTCTATCTCAATGCGGCACAGACTACCGAGGTGACGAATGAGGTGGAGCTTGTTAATGATGAAGGTGTATTCCTGCTCATCGCTTTGAGAGAGAATGTACTTTATCTGCGCATCTATCTCTAGCATCGTGACCACATATTCATTGATGATATTTGCGTGAGCTGAGGCGGACTGTGCTGAGTCTACATCAATGAGCAGCGCATAAAGCTGGTTAAGTATCTGCTCAGCCTTCACGAAGCTGGAAGGGGTACTGAGACCTTGTGACTGTAATAAAAGCTCTGCTCGCCCATGTTCTGGCGTCGCTTTTTCATAGTTATCTGGGCAGAATTCGCTCAGCAGTGCTGCTAGCTCCTCAGAACCGTAGGCATCATGCTCTAATATATCGTGCGCGAGTATGCCTATCGTACCAAAGAGGCGCGTATTCATACTCATCTGTGTCTTAATGTCAGACATGTGATAGCCATCCTTTCTGATGATTTCATGCAGCAGGTCGAAGTTCTTCACGATGTGTGTATGATGCTGCTTCAGGCTATGGATGGCTTGTTCCGCAGACTCCTTATCCTTGATCTGAAGGAGGCGAATACGAATGAGTGAACCATGCTCGTGGATTTGCTGATAGAGTATGTCAGACTGCGATTGGGGCACTTCGCCCTTAAGAGAGTTATGAGGCGAGTCTAGAAGCTGGAGTGCTGCCGCTGTGTTATTGTTAGGCAAACTCGTGAGTAGAACAGCTGCGAGGGCAGCCATCCTAGCTAGAGGGCGACGTGTGAAATGTGCCATGCGGATGGGGGAGGGGAAGTTGTTAGGAGGGAGAGAAGCAATTTTCTCTAGCAACTTTATAGCAGAGCTGAATACACCAATGCAAGAATAAAAAATCTTGATGATACGAATTTTCATAAGTGCTTGATTTTTCAATATTATGCTTTCCCCACTCTCCGCATTATACGAGAATACAAGGTGCAAAAAAAACACGCTCGCAACCATTATTGCGAGCGTGTCTGTCTATCACATGCGCAAGCTCCTAGGAGTTATGTGCTTGTGATCAGTCAGTGACTTTTAGGCTTCCTCAGCAGGAGCGGCAGCTTCCTCTGTGCTTACCTCGGCATTGCGGGTGATGAGCTCAAGCACCTTAGAGGTGATGATGGACTGACGAATACCTGTGATGCGGTTTTCCTTAACAAGCTTGCGCATGTAGCTGCGCATATTCTTTTCGCCTTCCTTCTCAGCGAGCTGAGCGATCTGACCGTAAACTTCGTGATCGGCAGCGACGATGCTTTCGCGCTGAGCGATGAGCTGGAGAGCGAAGTAGACGCGGAGGTTACGGACTGTTTCTTCGCGGCTTTCTTCGCGGAGTTCGTCAGCTTTCTGGATAGCGTCGTAGTTACCGCCTTGGATAGCGGCGTAGATCTTACGCTGAACCGTGTTGTCGAGTTCGCGGTTGACGAGTTCTTCAGGCAGGCTGAATGCGAGCTTGTCAGCGATCTGCTCCGTGACCTGATCGATCTTTGTCTCTTCGATGCTGTTTTCCTTGTTGATCTTGATGTTTTCGCGGACGACTTCCTTGATTTCTTCAAGACTCTTGTCAGGAAGTGCAGCGGCGAAGAGCTCAGCTGTGACTTCAGGAACTTGCTTTTCGCGAACTTCTGTTACCTTGCAAGAGAAGGTGATTTCCTTACCAGCGATGTCTGTGATAGGGAAGTCTTCTTTCAGTGTGAGGGTGATTTCCTTAGTATCGCCTGCGACTGCTCCGGCGAGACCTTCAGCGAGACCTGGCATGAAGCGATCCTCTGCCATCTCTACCCAGTGACCTTCGCGGCCTTCCATGAAGCCTACGGGCTTACCACAGTAATCGGAGACAGACTTGCCTTCGATGCTGGTGGTGAAGTCGATGACGCAGATGTCGCCCTTGTCCATTTCGGCGGCGCGCTCGACTGTTTCGTGCTTTGCACTGGACTCAGCATACTGCTTGAGCATGTCATCTACTTCGCTGTCAGAAACTTCTGTTGTAGGTACGGTGACCTTGAGACCCTTGTACTCGGGAAGCTCGAACTCAGGAATGATGGTGATCGTCGTTTCGAGGCTGTAGCCACCATCTTCTCCGAAGCCAGCTTCTACGCTGCCGAAGTCGAGGATCATGAGCTCCTTGTTCTCAGTGAGAGCTTGTTCTTGAATCTGTTCGCGGAGGCGGGTATCTGCTTCTTCGTCGATAGCAGCGGCGTAACGCTTAGCGATCACCGAGAGGGGAGCCTTTCCAGGACGGAAGCCAGGAACATTGGCATTCTTGCTGTAGGATTTAGTAATGTCAGCCTTGATCTTGGCTACATCTTCGCTAGGCACGAGAGCCTTGAGCGTTGCTTGACAATCGTTTGTTTTGTCGATATTGATGTTCATGATATATTATGTGATAAAAAAACTCTCGTTTTGCTCATCTAGTTGCAGAGGCGTACTGATAGGGCGCATCGCGATTGCGCGTCATCATACTAGAGAACTTCTGAAAATGCAAGTGCAGATTCGTCCTATATGGAGAATATCTTATAAATCGCGGCCAAATGCCAGTGAACTGCGTCCACTGCGCTCCAGTAGCTTCAATCGCTCGGGTGGAAGCTTCGCATGCGGTATGGTGCTATAGCCGAGCGTGTCGCGGAAGTATTCTACAGCACTCTGTGATACAGCGAATAAGTGCTTGAATCCCATGTCGCGTGCTTTTTCTTCGACCATGGCGCACAGAGCTCTGCCGTAGCCATGTCCTTCGTAGTTTCGCTTAATGAAGAGACAGCCGAGCTCTGCACACTCGTGCTCGGGGTAGGGGTAGATCGCGACACAGCCGACGATGGTGTCATCTAGTGTGTAGACATAGTAGCTGTCGAGGAAGTCCAGCACGCTCTCGTAGCTGCGGTTGATGAGTTTAGCCCCAGCCATGCTGCGGCTAATCATCGACAGCAGCTCGGGTATATCGTCGAGCTGCATCGCGCGTATCTCGCGATAGGAGTCGGCATGTACCATCGTCCCGACACCTTCTTCAGAAAAGAGTTCATCGAGAAGAACACCACGATGGCGACCATCAAGAAGGTGGACACGGGGGATGCCCCGACGGCATACCATTGCCGCTTCGAGTAGATCTTCCCTGTAGCTGCAATCATAGGCTTGCGCCACCTCAGACTCAAGGATGGAGAAGATGGGCTGCCCCTCGCGGGTCGGTACACCACCATCTTGGATGCAGATATACTTCCTCGCCTTGAGCGCGCAGCAGAGCTCGACGATCTCCTCCACGAAGCGTCCCTCTGTACCAGAGGTCACGAGCGCGATCTGATTACGCGCGATGATTTCGCGTACGCGAGCGAGGGTGAGGTCTGCGTCTTCGCTGAGGTAAGGCTCGGCGAGCGCGGCGTGTAGCTCGCATTCCATAGCCTTTTCCAGCAGTCTATGCTGAGATGATTCGCCACCTTCTGCTACCAGCACGAGGCGTACACCTATCTCGTGCAGCGCGTCGATGTCGAGTAGCGCGTCGATGATTTCACGAGCGGCGAGGAGTTTTGCGCTCAGGTGAATGACAAAGAGACGTCCCCTGAAATAGGGGACGTACTCAAGAACGGAACGCACGTTATGAATAGACATGCTGCTCTTCGTTAGGTTAGTTCTTTAAATAAGAGTCGTGTAGCGAGGTTTATTTCTGCTCGTCGAGATTCACGACGGAGTCATGCATATTACCAGAGTCGATACCGCCTATAGTCACGCCTTCCTCTTCTTCACCCATGCTATTCGCAGGGATGATGTAGGTGAGGTTTTCTGCGCTTTCGGGACGCTTGATGGAAACGGTTACCTTTTTCTTGGGAAGCACGAGAGGCTTCTCAGCATAAGGAATCATCTCAGGATCGGCAGAGCCGCTTTCTGCTATCTGCATGGGGGAGAACTCTTCGTCCTCGTCCATGTCGATCGCATCATCGGAGTCTGAGCCTATACGATCGGCTGCATCGGTTACTTTCTGCGACTGCGCGCGGAGTGCCTTCAGGAGGGGACTGTTCTCACCGAAGAGAGCCGCGAGGTCGAGCTCGCCGTTCTCCGATGGCTTAGCAGGGAGACCTGAAAGGAAGTCTTCGAATGAACCGAGGCTACCCGCACTGCTGCGCATCAGGCCGCTGGCGGCGTCATGCTCTATATTCACGATGAGGGCTTCGAAGATATTGTAAGCTTCTGACTTGTACTCGACGAGCGGATCTTTCTGACCCTGAGCGCGGAGGCGTACACCTTCACGGAGAGCATCCATGTCGGTGATATGCTGCTGCCAGAGCTTATCAATAGCTTGGAGAATCATGCTGCGCTCATTTGACTCGACACGGTCAGGTCTGTCATTTTCGATCTTCTTCTCGTAGCTATCCTTAATCTGCTGGATGATGTATGCGCTGACATCGGATGCGTCCTTGTTGTCGAGTCCGAGCTCTTCTTCGCTCCATGCCATGGGGAAGCTCGTGTTCAGCCAGTGCATGAGATCTTCGCGACCCGCTGCGCCTGCGTCAGAAGCGAGGCAGAGCTCTGTCTTGTGGGAGACGGATGATTCGAGCATCTCATAGAGGAAATCGCGTGGATCTTCGCTGAGAAGCGCATTGTTACGCATGCCGTAGACGATGCTACGCTGCTGATTCATGACATCATCATAATCGAGAATATGCTTACGCCACATGTAGTTGCGCTGCTCGACACGCTTCTGCGCGCCTTCGATCACCTTGTTCATGAGGCGATTCTCCACAGCTTCACCTTCGTCCATACCGAAGCGATCCATCATGCGAGTCATGCGCTCACTGCCACCGAAGTTACGCATGAGATCATCTTCAAAGGAGAGGAAGAACTGTGATGCACCGGGGTCACCCTGACGGGAGCAGCGACCACGCAGCTGGCGGTCGATACGGCGGGATTCATAACGCTCTGTACCCAGCACATAGAGACCACCAAGCGAAGGCACCTCTGCGCCGAGCTTGATGTCCGTACCACGGCCAGCCATGTTTGTCGCCACCGTGACAGCACCCTTCTGACCAGCCTTTGCGATGATTTCCGCTTCACGCTGGTGGTTCTTCGCATTCAGCACTTCGTGAACGATACCGCTGCGCTTGAGCATGCGGGAAAGAGTCTCCGAAGCATCGACACTAGCCGTACCGATGAGGATAGGCTGACCTGTCGCGTGCAGTTCGTTGATCTTCGCGATGACCGCGTTAAACTTCTCACGGCGACTCTTAAAGATGAGGTCATTCTTGTCCGCACGGATGCAATCGCGATTCGTCGGGATAGGAAGCACGTCAAGCTTGTAAATATCATGGAACTCCGAAGCTTCCGTTTCAGCCGTACCAGTCATGCCAGCGAGGCGTTCGTAGAGACGGAAGTAATTCTGAATCGTGATCGTCGCGTAAGTCATGTTCTCCGCTTCGATGTCGACATTTTCCTTCGCCTCTACAGCCTGATGCAGGCCATCGCTCCAGCGGCGACCGGGCATTTCACGACCTGTGTTCTGGTCGATGATGATGATCTTACCTTCACGCACGACATATTCTACGTCCTTTTCATAAAGAGTGTAGGCCTTGAGCAGCTGGCTCGTCGTGTGGAGACGTGCCCCTGTGCTGTCGAGACGCTGGATGAGCTCATCTTTCAGCTCCTCCTTACGGAACTCAGGAGTCTCTTCATTCTCGTCAATGGCGACGAACTCAGTACCGATGTCAGGAAGCACGAAGGCCTCGGGATTACCTGGGCTGATGACTTCGCGTCCCATTTCCATCAGGTCAGCGTCATGCGTCTTTTCGTCGATGTAGAAGAATAGCTCTTCCTTCAGCTTGTAAAGCTCTAACTTACGTGGATCTTGGTGGAGGAAAAGCTCGTACTTTTCCAGCATGCGGCGGAAATCAGGATCTTGCTGAGAGCGTAAGAACGCGCGATTACGAGGCATGCCGAGCTTCACCTTATACAGGCAGCGTCCTGCTGCCTCAGGATTATTCGCCTTAGCTTCTTCTTCAGCCTCAGTCATCAGCTTATTACACAGATCAGTCTGCTGCTTCACGACGCTCTCGATCAGAGGCTTAAGTTCATCATACTGGTGCTCGCGCTCAATAGGAGCAGGACCGGAGATGATGAGGGGGGTACGCGCCTCGTCAATGAGAATGGAGTCCACCTCATCAATAATGGCGAAGTAGTGACCACGCTGCACCTGTGCGCCGCGCGTCGTTGCCATGCCATTGTCACGGAGGTAGTCGAAGCCGAACTCCGCATTCGTGCCGTAGGTGATATCGCAGTTGTACTGCTGGCGACGCTGATCATTAGGCATCATGCTCTGGATGCAGCCGATGCTCAGACCGAGGAACTTAAACAGAGAGCCCATCCACATGGAGTCACGGCGTGCGAGGTAGTCATTCACCGTCACCACGTGAACACCCTGACCAGTCAGCGCGTTGAGGTAAACTGGAAGTGTCGCCACGAGCGTCTTACCCTCACCAGTCGCCATCTCCGCGATAAAACCGCGGTGGAGGGCGATACCGCCGAGAAGCTGGACATCGAAGTGAATCATCTCCCACGTCATCGTCGTACCGCAGACATCAATCTCGCTGTTCATCATGAGACGAGCAGCAGACTTCACAGCGGCGAAAGCCTCGGGAAGGATGATTTCCAAGTAAGTGGAGCGCATGCGAGAGAAGCGTGGCTCGATATCCGCGAAGGAATGCTTACCCTTCTCGATGGACTCGAAGCTAGGTTCTACCGTAGGCAGATTAGGGAAGATGTCGCGCAGGCTCTCGAAGCGTACATTTAACTTCGCGGCATACGCAGCCAGATCCTCTTCGGAAGCACTTTGTAAAATTCCCTTGCTGGGAAGGTCAAGTGGGGTGAATCGGTGCAGGTACTGCTGCCATTCACGTGTTTTGTTAATAAGGAAGTCCTGATCGCAGTCGCTCCACGATTCCTCAATGTCGCGAATCTTCTTCACGATAGGGCGTAGGCGACGCAGTTCGCGCTGGTTCTTAGATCCTACGATTTTATTTAGTATCCACTTGATCATAAATTATTTATTCTTTTCTGAAATCTGTATGCAGAGAGATGCTGCGCTTATTCATACACGCGCTGCATCCATCATAGCAGACTAAGGGTGCTTTGGCAAGTCTACATAATTTACAGACATAATTAATCATCGTGATGGTGTATTTCAAATAAGGTACACTCATTCTGGACGGCGCTACGCAAAAAGCCGCTCGCGGTGAGGCGAGCGGCTTGTGATTCTTTATCTGCTGTGCGGTGCGCAGAGCTTTAGTCGTGCTAATGGCTCATTCATTAATTAGAATGAGTACTTCACACCGACGGAGCCGCTGTAGCTGCTTTCGTCTGGGCGGAATTCGCTATTCACCTGTCCGACTGCACTCCAGCGTTCTGTGATGGGCAGAGCACCGCTTGCGTTCAGACGGAGACCGCCACGTCCACTTTCCGTTCCTGTCTGCTGGAAGCCTGTGCCTCCACCGATGAAGCGGTTTGTCACGCTCAGGTCTGTGTTACCCGCATTCACGACGAAGAGTGCGTCAGCGGAGATGAAGCCAGCTTTTCCGCAGAGTTCGTAGTTGAAGGTGTAGCGCATACCAGCACCGATGGTGACGTTCGTGATGTCGTCGTAGCTGACGTCAAGTCCAGCGTTCCCAAAGCCCTTTTCTTGGAATCCATCCACTGTACCGAAGCTCGCATCTATGACGGCTACGCCGCTGTAGTTGTGGCGTGATTCGCGTGGGCGGAAGTCATAGGTGGCCTCGTAGCTGGCGTTGAGCATCGCTGCTGTGGTCGTGCCTTTCGCGCGTCCGTACTGGCTGAAGCCAGGGGCGGAAACGACGATGTTACGTGCTGTGTCGAGCCCATACATGGCAGCACCGAGGCTGAAGTACTGGCTGAGACGATGGCTTGTGTGCGTGGCGTTGATGTCGGCATAGAAGCTATCTGAGGTGAGGTCTACTTCTGCACTGCGTGCCGTTTCGTGGCTGTAGGCGAAGTCATAACCGATGGTCCATTCGCGTGTGACCTTCTTCGCTCCGACGAGGATGAAGCCTTGGCGGGTGGTGTTGAAGGTGCCACCGTTGCCGTCATCCGAGAGGTCGGCGTTTCCGCCTGTGTACTGGATGGAGATCGCACGGCTAGGATCATCGTTAATGAGTTGTCCATTGTTGATGTCATAGTTCATGACGAGTCCTGCGTTCACGGCCTTCTGGGTGTTGCGGAGGGTCTGGAGGTGGTTCATGCTGCCTTCGATGACGAGCTTGTTGAGTCCTGCATGTCCGCGTCCACTGAGGCTGTCAAGCGCGCTGAGGGCGTCTGCTTCATTGCGTGTCTCTCCGAGGGCTGTGAGTACATCACCGAGTTGTGAGCCTTCAACCTCCTTAGGTACGATTCCTAGAAGTGCGCTAGATGTAGCTGTTTGGTTGCTGGTCTTACCTGCACCAATGTAGTTTTTGCTGAGCAGGACTTCGAGCTGTTCTGTGCCGCTTGCATCAGTTGTGGTGACGAGGTGGGCATTGAGGCTCACGAGATCGTGGTCGATGTATTCGCTGGCTTCTTGACCATCTGCAATTTCACCCGTGCCGATGAGGATGCGAGTTTGATCGGCGATGGCGGATTCACTCATCCCGTTGTGTGTGTCGAGACGAATCATGGTGCCGTCGAGCTTCATCTCTGTCGCGTGGAGCATGTCTGCATTCAGGGTCGCGAGATCTAGGTCGAAGACAAGTGTGGGCGCAGTGTTCTGAGTGCCATTGTAGTCTTCGATGATTACCTTATCTGCATTTACTGTACCTATGCTGTCGAGACCGCTGTTGGCGACGATGAGCTTGCTGCCACGATCTATTGATAATGTACCTAAATGAGTACCCTTTGCTGCATCTAAGGTCGAGTTTTCATATACAAACACTTCGCCACCACTTAAGTCAGAGCCAGTCATGAGGCTTAAGCTATCTCCGCCTTCTTTCAGTAGTTCACCTGCACCCACGACTTTTGTGCCGAATTGTACATTTTCACCAGCTATTAAATAGCCATCAAGCTTGATTTCATCATTTGCATTGAAACGTGCATTCTCTGAGAATACTATCGCATCTAACTCGATGGTGATATCAGTATCAGCACTTAACTGCACCTCTGGCTGACCAGCAATTGCTGTCCCAATGGTGAATGCTCCATCAAGCGAGATACCGCCCGCGAGGCTTGAAATGTCAGCACTTATGGTGCTCGCTGCATGATTTGGCTCATTATGCGTTAGCGAAATGTTGCCAGTGCTTGCTGTGATGTCGCTGTCGATTGATATTAACCCTTTAGCATCTAATCCTTCGGCGGTGGTGAATCCACCTCCTGCAAGAACTTCGAGCGAGCCCGTGCTGAGGTATTTCATGTCAACAGTGCCAGCTATGGTGCTTGATTCAGCCCCTAGGACTTTGGCGTCAACACTTGCGTCAGTCGCGCTAAAGGCACCGCCTACCATAGTGATGGTGTCTGTGCTTACTACTCGGCTGTCTTCAACTGTGATACCACCAGTGATGTTTGCCCCGCCTGTGATATCAAGTAATGAGTCATTCTTGAGTTCTACACCCTCACCAATGGTAACTCCGCCTGTGACGGTGAATGAGGAGCTGTCTTGTGTGAGTTTTTTCCCAATGGTTGCACCACCTGCCCGTACGGTCAGAGAGGATTCAGTAAGAGTGGTGTTGTCTTCTACATACATGGTGTCTGCAATAGTGGATGTCACTCTTGTGAGCTCGTAGCTGTTGTCAGCATCAGGTGAGCCAGGAGCACCTTCAACGACAAGTGAACCTACATGAGAGTCTTGCTCAATGAAGATAACTTTTGACGAGGTGAATGAGCCTGTGGCGTACACATAACCACTGTTGAGTGTGGTGACACCTGAGATGGTGATGTCGACGCCGTTAAGTGTGCCTGAGGTGATGTTGAGGGTATTCGCTATCACTTCACCTGCGGTGAGGGTGACATTCTCAATGTTGAGGGTGTCTACTTCTACATCGGCGACGGTTGAGTCGGCGGTGTTCGCGGTAAGGGTGTTCGCTTCAATCTTGCCTTTAACGACAGCGTCTTTCACTGTCACCGTGCCAGCGGTGGTGGTGATGGTGCTTTCTGCGGTTGAGTCAGAAAGTGTGACATCACCCGCGGCAGTAATGCTGCCTTCTGCGGTTGAGTCAGAAAGAGTGACATCATCTGCGGCAGTAATGCTACCTTCAACAACAGTGCCAAAGGCTATCTTTGCGCCACCGGCGGATGTGATGTCGCCTTTGATTCTCGAATCTTGAATGTCCACGCCCCTACCATCGGCTTGGGTGGTGATATTCGAGTTGATTGTCGAACCACCCGAGATAGCAATTGTGCCAGTAGTGGAGGTGAGAGTCGAGCGAACACCATTTTTCGTTCCACCTACAATACTATCAACGATGCTGATGTATCCTGTGCCAGTGACATTACCCTTAGCTGTCGATTGTGTAATGCTAATCTTGTCAGATGAGGTGATATCATGCGTGATGGTGCTTGCTGCGAAGATGTCGATGGTGCCACCATTAAGACTGCGAACAGTCGAGCCAATGATGTCTGCGGACGTGAAGCCCGAAGTATTACCCAGCACACCATTCGTAGAGAAGAGCATGCCTGTCATGCTTGTAGCACCTGTGATTTCACCGTTGGAAACTGTGACATCATTCACCGTGCTAAGGCTTGCGGCTGTGGCGCCACCGTAGATTTCGATGTCTGCGTTTCCTGCGCTGTCGCCTATGAGTGCACCATAGATGCCTCCATTGAGGTCGGCACTGCCAAAGCCGCTGACACCGACCATATTCGAGTCAGAGGCCTTGAATTGCCCTGCAAGGATCATGCTTACATCACCCTCAATCGTGGCATCTGTGGCTGTGAGTTTAGCGATGTTTGTGACTATGTCTGTTACAGTGCTGTCGGTTACTGTTAATTCTGCACCACTGGTATCGCCAAGGATTTTACCTGTGACGGTGCTATCATTAATATCGATTTCTTTGTAGCCATTGATGTCACCTGTGATTTGAGTGTTGTCATTGGCTACGATTGTTGGGATGCCTAAGCTAGGGCTGGTGATGCTGATATCACCTGTAACGGAGCTGCCGTAAAGCGCGACACGCGTAGCATTCGTGATGGACTTGTGTGTGCTGCTTGTCGAGGTAAGTGACGTAAGGGAGGCTGTGTTAAAGCTGATATCACCTGTTTCAGATTGGCCTGTGACTTCTACGGTCGTGGCATTCGTGATAGTGAGAGCGATAGCTTTGTCTGCCAGCTTGATGTAAATGGTGTTAGAGACATTACCTACATTCGCACCTGCACGAGCCGTGAGGCTGTCAGCACCACTTACGCCATTGGTGATAGAGCCACCAGTGATGTCGACGGTGTTCACGTCCAGAACGCTGTCGATGGTTGAAGTAATGGCTGTCAACTTGGAGCTTAGCGTAGGGTGCCCCGTCATAATGCCTGCGGTGCTGCCGTTGATGATGGTGGCATCTGTGAAGCCTGTGGCATCACCCATGGTGGAGCCGTCAAGATGGACTATCGCACTGATGGTGCTAGGACCCGTGAGCATAGCACCATTGCTTAAGGTGAGGTTATCTACCGTAAGACCAAGAGATGAGAAGCTACCACCATTGAGTATAAGTGTTTCAGCTGTGGCCGTGCCAAACTCGGCAGTGACGCTTACGTTATTTAACTTAAGAGTGCTCGTTGAGTTGAAGGCTTCAGATCTACCTATAAGGTAAATTTTGCTATCAGTGAGTACGAGGGTCTTATCAGGAGTGGTTGTCGTTTTGAAAATTTGCGAACCAATATCGACTCCGCTTGCATTACCTGAGCTAAACGTGGTGTCGCCGCCAAGAGCTGTGATGTAGAGACCTTTTACGTCATCCAAATCACTTATTGAAACATTGCCTCTAAAGGATGTCAGTCTGTTCTCTGAGCCAGAAAGAGTGTCAAGTGAGACATCTCCATCAACAATGACCTCATTCTCCGCTCCCGAAATGGAATCGGTGATTAAAGAGCCAGCATCGGCGGTTAGTATGTTATTGTCACCAGTCACCTTGGACAAGGTAATATCGCCCGTCTTGGCGGTAAGTATATTGTTGTCACCTGTAATGGAGCTTGTGCCTAAGTCGATGGTATTGCCCGCGCTCAAATTGTTATTGTCGCCTGTAATATTACCTGCTGTAATTTGACCTACTAGAGCCTCAAGGGTGAATGTGCCCTCAATGTCGCCTACCGTGATGCTCCCCTTTGTAGCGGTGAGTGTTCCTGTGCTTACGATTTCTGGATCACCTGGATTCGCGCCTGCGGTGTTAAGCAGGTTTCCTGCTGTAATTGAGCCCTCTGCTGATGTGAGGCTGGTGTTGAGACCTGCTACTGAACCTGCCACAGTGATATCACCAAAGGCATTAGCTGTGGTGCCATCAGCGGCAATAGAGCTGATGCTAATGTCGCCGTCGCCAAGCAGCGCGTCTGCCGCTGTTGTACTCAGCTGAGTATTGTCACCAGTAATGTCACCAACGCTTACGCCGTACTTACCCGAAAGTTCGTTGCCGTCGCCTGTAATCGCCTGTGTTGTAACACTGAGACCACCATTAATGACGAATGTGCCCTCAATGACACCCACTGTGATACTCCCATTCGTAGCGGTGAGTGTACCTGTGCTCGTGGTGTTAAGCAGGTTTCCTGCTGTAATTGAGCCCTCTGTTGATGTGAGGCTGGTGTTGAGACCTGCTACTGAACCTGCCACAGTGATATCACCAAAGGCATTAGCTGTGGTGCCATCAGCGGCAATAGAGCTGATGCTAATGTCGCCGTCGCCAAGGTTAAGAGCTGCTGCTGTCGTATTTAGCTGTGTATCGTCACCTGTAATGACACCAACGCTTACGCCGTATTTACCCGAAAGCTCGTTGCCCGTTCCTGTGATATCACCTGCGCGGACGATGTTGTTGATACTGGAGAGGTTGTTCTCATTGCCAGAGATGTTAGTAGCTTGGACATAGCCGTCTGTACTGGAAAGCGTATTATTATTGCCTGTGATCTCAGCTGATTTAACGAAGCGCGTTGTACTAGAAAGTATGTTGTCATCGCCTGATATGTCACCTGCTTCGATGGTACCGTTTGTACTGGTGAGATCATTGTTATTGCCAGAAATGGTGTAGCCGCTAGTGGTGATATTACCCTCGGAGTCAATATCGTTGCCATCACCTGTGATTGCCTGTGTTGTAACACTGAGCCCACCATTAATGACGAATGTGCCTTCAATGACATCTACCGTGATGCTCCCCTTTGTAGCGGTGAGTGTACCTGTGCTCGTGGTGTTAAGCAGGTTTCCTGCTGTAATTG
>CAYJJD010000011.1:27072-56008 GCA_964370425.1 uncultured Akkermansia sp.
TGAGTGTACCTGTGCTCGTGGTGTTAAGCAGGTTTCCTGCTGTAATTGAGCCCTCCGTTGATGTGAGGCTGGTATTGAGACCTGCTACAGAACCTGCCACAGTGATATCACCAAAGGCATTCGCTGTAGTGTTATCTGCGGCAATAGAGCTGATGCTAATGTTGCCGTCGCCCAGGTTAAGAGCTGCTGCAGTCGTATTTAGCTGGGTATCGTCACCTGTAATGTTACCAACGCTTACGCCGTATTTACCCGAAAGCTCGTTGCCCGTTCCTGTGATATCACCTGCGCGGACGATGTTGTTGATACTGGAGAGGGTGTTGTCATTGCCGGAGATGTTAGTTGCTTGGACATAGCCGTCTGTACTGGTGAGTGTATTGTTATCACCTGAGATATCACCCGATTTGACGAAACGTGCTGTACTAGAAAGTGTGTTGCCATCACCTGAGATGTTACCTGCTTGGACGGTACCGTTAGTAGTGGTGAGATTATTGTTATCGCCTGAAATGTTTTGACCATTTGTGGTGATATCACCCTTGGAATCAATATCGTTTTGGTCACCTGTAATTGCCTGTGTCGAAACACTGAGATCACCATTAACGATAAATGCACCCGCCATTTCGCCTACCGTGATGCTCCCATTTGTAGCGATGAGCCTACCTGTGCTCACGATTTCAGGATCTAAAGGACTTATGGACGCGGTATTAAGGATATCGCCTGTCTTAATTGAGCCGTTTGTTGATGTGAGACTGGTGTTGAGACCTTCTACTGAATCTGCCACGGTGATATCACCAAAGGCATTAGCTGTAGTGCGATCTGCGGCAATAGAGCTGATGTTAATGTCGCCGTCGCCAAGCAGCGCGTCTTGCGCTGTTGTACTTAGCTGGGTATCGTCACCTATAATGCCACCAACGCTTACGCCGTATGTACCCGAAAGCTCGTTGCCGTCTCCTGTAATGAAATCAATACCAGTAATGGTGCCAGCAGCGGCAGTTAACTCGTTCTTGTCGCCCTCGAGATTGGAATTAGTGAATGTGATGGAGCTCCCCGCGGAGTATGTGTTTTCATCGCCTGATGTGTTCCCAGTCTGCAGGATGGAAGTGAGCGCCGAAATGTAGTTATTGTTGCCGAGCACAGAATCTGCTCGACCTACAGTGCCTGTGATGGTGACGACCCCGAAGCCGGAGCGTATCTCGTTTCCATTGGCTGTAAAAGTAATTCTTTCGATAGTGACTCCTGTGGCGCCAAGTAATTCGGAGTAGACTGTATCTTGAGTCGAGATTGTGCCGTGGTCAGTAGTCGAGGCTTGAGCTGCGTTATAAGTAAGTGCGGGTGTGGCTAAGAGAGCCGCTAAAAGGCACTTATACAGTGATTTAGGTATGTGTAGTTTCATATGTTCTTTTCCGATGAGTGGGTTAGAGATTGAAGATATCAAGAGACCGATGAAGTCAATGTACCTCAGTTCCTAAGCTTAAAGAATTTCTTGTGCTTTGTCAATAAAAAACATCGGAGAAGTGTGAATTGAAAGTTGCTCATTATCAGCCTTATTTAGTTCTTTTCGTAATACGAGTGTGTGATGTGAGTCGTGTTTGCTTTGTGTAAGGTGTTGATTGTGTTATTTTTGCGGTATGGTTTATTGTGTGGTGTTGTTCTAATTTTTTGGTGTTTTACAAGTTATGTGCAAGATGATAAGTTGGATATTAATCCTGCCTCATCCTTCTAGCTCTCGGGAATGCATGAAAAAAGGGCAGGATGATGACTCCTGCCCTTTCAGATGATACGATACTTCCGATCTTGCTTACCTCACGCGCGAGCGCGCAGAGATGACGATAGGGACACCAGCGAGGTTGATTCGCTCACGTATGACGCGGCGCAGGTACTGCGTGTAGCTGTCCGTGAGGAGTCTCTTATCATTAACGAAGAGTACGTAGGTAGGCACGGGGATGCGTGAGTAACGCTCGTTCACTGCTGTAGTGGCGTAGTAGAGCTTCAGGCGCTTACCGTAGGACTTGTGCACGGGAGGTGGGGTCTTTTCCATCGCTTGCTTGAGGAAGCGGTTCAGCTCACCTGTACCGGGCATATTCAGGGATTCTACCTGTACTTGCTCGATGGCCTTGAAGATGTAGGTGAGTCCCTTCGCTTCCTTCGCGGAGACGATGGCGATGGGGGCGTAGTCGAGGAAGAAGAACTGCTCGCGTATGTCGTCCTTCGCCTGCTGCTTGCGCTCGGAGATGGCGGCACCGGGGAAGTAGAGGTCGAACTTGTTAATCACGATGATGCAGGGCTTGCTCTCCTTTGCGATGATGGAGGCGATGCGTCTGTCCTGCTGTGTCACGCCTAGAGACATGTCAATGACGAGTAGGCAGATGTCGCAGCGACGGATCGCGCGCTCACTGCGCATGGCGGAGAAGACTTCCACCGAGGTGTCGCGCTTCGAGCGCGGGCGCATGCCCGCAGTGTCGATGAGCATGAAGTTCTTCCCCTCGCGTGAGTAAGGGATGTCGATGGCATCACGCGTCGTGCCCGCTACTTCTGAGACGATCGTTCGCTCGTCCTTGAGGATGGAGTTAATGAGGGAGGATTTCCCCGCATTTGGGCGACCGACGATGGAGACGCGGATAGGGGTGTCGGCGGTGACTTCTTCGAGGTCAGCTTCGTCTTCTGGGGTGGAGTTCCCGTCGACGACTTCTTCTTTCGCATCGCGGTGAGGGGCTTTCATCTCCTTGAGCGCGACATTCAGCTTCTTCGCGAGCGTGTCGAATCCGCGACCATGGGCAGCGGATGTGAAGACGTAATCGCTGAAGCCCAGTACGCTGAACTCTCCGAGGTTGAGATCCTGCTTTTCTGTGTCTGCCTTGTTCAGTACGAGCAGCACGGGGACTTCGCTCTTGTGGAGCATCTCTGCGATGTTCAGGTCGATGGGGGTGAGGTCGTCGCGGCAGTCGCAGACGAAGAGTATCATGTCGGCTGTCGCCATGGCTATGTCTGCTTCCTGCGCTACTTGCTTCGCGAAGCCGTCATCCAGTGTCGAGCCTATACCGCCTGTGTCGACGAGGGTGGCTTGATAATCTGTGATGCGTGCGGGTGCGCAGAGACGGTCGCGGGTGACGCCGGGCTGGTCATGGACAATGGCGAGTCGGCGACCTACCATACGGTTAAAGATGGCGGATTTTCCGACGTTTGGACGGCCGACTATGGCTAGTGTGGGGATGTTCATGTAAAAAAAAGGGGGGGCTGCTGCTGGTGATAGCTATGTGTGGTAATCTTTAGAAAGGACGATCTGAGGCGGAGCGTATCTTGTCCTTCGTTTCTTTCGGGGCGACGTACGGCGTCGCGCCGAGGATACGTATGCTTCCCTGTAGGGCGATGAGGTCGATAGGCCCTCTCGTGCGGACGTAGACATCGTGCTTTGTCTTTTTACCTTCAGGGGAGACGACGGCGTAGATGTAGTACTTCTCCGTGGTCTGGAAGAAGATGTGCATGTGCTGCTTGTTATCCAGTAGGTAGATGGGCTTCATGTAGGATAGGTACTTGCCGAGGTAGCAGGCGGAGAGGACGAGCTGTGATCTCTTGTCTATGGCCTGGGCGAAGATGCTGGGAGAATTCGCCACATCCATGGTCTTCGCGTGTATTTCTATGTCGCGGCCTTTGTTTGCGAGGTTGAATTTTCGCAGTGTATAGCCGTGATTCAGAGAGAATGTCGTCGGAGCTGAGCCGTAGGTGGTGCGGTGGTCAGGCATGCGTATAGTCGCGGCGACGGTATGGGTCTCGTTCTTGTGGAAGCGGAAAGCTGGCTGTACGTCGAGCTTGTAGGCGACGGTGCTACCCGGGGATATCGTGACGGTGGGGAACTTCGCCAGAATGAGGCGCGGGACACCATTCGGGTAGGTGGCAGAGGTCACAGACAGGTGAAGCCACGCGCGGTTCGGCTCGTTCGTGAGGATGACGGTCTGGTCGGTATTATTCCTCATATAGAGGTTCATGACGATGGGTTCACCTTCGATGTACTGGCGACGCTCGGGGTCGATGCGTACGTCTATCTGGGCATGCGCATGCGGTAGCATGAAGATGCAGATGATGAGTAAGATAAAATAAGCTAACGATGATTTCATGATGTGAATGAGGGTGGGGGATGCTATTTTTGGCTAGAAGTCGGCGCGCTGGGGGGGGTGAGCTTGTCCTTGATGCGCAAGGCTCCGATGGTGGTGAGGATGAGAAAGAGTGCGAGGGCGACGATGTAGATGATGGTGACCTTCTTCGCATGTGCTTGGTAGCGGTCACGCGCTGCCTTCGACTTGTAGAGCTCGGTGACAGCCTCTGTGCTCTGCCAGTTCGGGAGAACCTGCTCGATGAGGTTGATGGCTGTCGCTTGGATGGATTCCCAGCTGAGGTACTCCCCTTCATAGCCTTCTCTGAGCCATGAAACGAGGGTGAATGTACGTGAAGATCCCTCTACGTGGTGGGGTAGTAGTGGATTGAGCGCTTTGGCTAGTGAGTTCATCTCTTCCTCGTCTTTTAGGCTGCGCTCCTTCATATCGCATTCTGCGCAGAGAGGGGAGAGGAAGTAGAAGCTCTCCTCGGACTCGATGAATATCATGTCGGCATTCAAGCGGCGCGTGGGTATGTCTAGCTTATCTGCGGCGAGGTAGAGTGTGGCGTACTGCTCGATGACGCGGCATATGCTCAGGACGCTGAGCTCTTTGTTCTTTTCCGCGAGTTCGCTGAGTGCTAATCCCTGTGGGAGCTGGTAGGCGACGAAGCATATGTCGTCTATCTGCACCGTCTCGTATACCTGCATCGTGCGTGGGAGGTTCGAGTGCGCGCGCATCTTCACTGAGTTCAGGAATGAACTTACAGTAGCTGCTGCTTCTGGTGAGTCCTGTCTGTAGAGCTCGATGAATACCTCGCGCTCTACTTCATCTTGCCGCGCTATGTAGAGCTCATGATGCTCATGCATACCTAGCAATTTTTTGAAAGTATAGTTACCCACCGTATGGGGGAGCTTGTCGAATGTGGCGTTCACGTGTCTAAGTGAGGGAGTGAGAAGGGGGGAAGATAGGGCTAGGGGATGAGGACTAGGGGGTGAGAAGACCATCGGAGCTGGTGCCATCTATGATGCGCTCATTGTTCTCATAAACTTCTTGGTGATCTACAGCCTCTTCGGCTGCGGGATAGATGTCTTCTGTGGGCAGGAGGTCGTATCCGCTGTGGTCGATGCTCTGACCGCGTAACTGATACTCGCGCAGGATGAGTGAGGAGGGGGTACTGATGCAGTCGAGAGGCTCGCCTCGGTAATAGAGCTTAGCCGTGAAGCCATAATATTTCATTTCGCCGAATGCGTCAAGCTGCTCTTGCGTTGAGGTGGGAATTACGTAGCGGACGAGGAGGCGCTCCTCGCTGCTTTCCCATGTAGGTGTGCCGCTTTCCCAGACCATGCTAGGCTCGTGATGCGAGATCTGGATGTCTCTCCCATTCGTCAGGTCAAAAAACTGGATGTGGATGTAGACATCCTCCGCTTGGAGATCTTCACCTTCTGCGAGGAGGATGGGGATGACGAGCTCGACGGTCTCGCCCTGCTCTGTCAGGTCATCGACTCGCGCTAGGTGAGGGCCAAAGGCGAGCTTCCCGCGCATCTCCGCAGGGTTCGCAAAGCCGTATGTTATTCGCTGGGACGCCTTCTTGAAGTACTCGCCCGCAGCACCGCGCATGGCGAAGAGAGCCATGTAGTACTCCTGCGCCTTGCTGGGATTTAGCAGCTTGTCATAAGCTAGTCCGTGGTAATAGAGGAGGGCTGGATCGTGTGGGCGTATGGTGGAAGCTTGGGAGAGAGATAGAATGCAGCGGCGCATGTCGCCTGCGATGAGGGCATTTATCCCATCGCGGCTCAGCTGCTGGAACTCCTGCTCTAATTTATTCGTTTCTTCGCTCCTTTGCTTCGCCTCTTCTGCGCTGGCTGAGTGATCGGCGAGCTGGATGCTCATCTCTTCTTCGAGTCGCTGCGCGTCTTCCTTGGCGAGCTGTTCGAGCATGCCTTCCATATCTTCTTGATCCAGTATCGTCTGGATGTCGCGAACTGCGATGGGGACTGTCGTAGAACCGCCGTGATCGGGGGGGAGGATGCCGAGTCCTGTCGCACTAGACGAGCCTGATGTGGGGGGGGCGAGGTTGAGCTGCTGCGCCTCGATGGCGGCAGCCATAGCGCGCGCTTCTTCTAGCTTGAGACGCTGGAGCTCGACCTCATGCGCGCTGTTCTGCGCCGATTTTTCTACGATACTATGTATGTAGATACTCACCACCATGAGGAGGGCGACGAGAGCGAGGCTGAGGCTCAGGATGAGGGTGAGTCTCTGCTTCAGCATAGGCAGAAGAGATGTCATCACGTAGCGTCGCGTGAGCACGAAGCCCACACGCGCAGAAGCCACGACCTTCTTTCTGAGTGTCGTGGCGAGCGGTGTCAGTGATGGTTTTTCTGAACTCATGTAGTGGGGGTAGATGGATCAGCGTCAGTGCTCTTCTCCGAGTCCTTCGACTCCGTTTTCTCTGTTGAATCCTTTGACTCCTTCGCTTCGTCTTCGTCCGCGGCGTACTCGACGAGTTCGCCCTTATAGATGGCGAGGAGAGCCTGCATGAACTTCTCGGCTGGGGCTTCATTCTTGCTCCCGAAGCCTCCGTAAGTCATGCCGTCTATCTTCAGTTTCTTACCATTGACGGTGAAGAAGGCTACTCCCTTGAAGCCTGGTCCCCACTGGCGTAAGTCGATGCGGCTGATGTCGGAGACGCTGAAGCTCTCACCAACGGCCTTTACCTCTGTGCCTTCCAGTGCGAGGACGCGGCGTGAGGTGCGGATGATGAAGTAGAGAATGATGGCACCGAGGAGCACGCAGACCCCTCCAGCTATCCACTGCTCATCGACAGTGGCTTGGTCGTAGGGCTTGTCGCCAGGCTTGAGCGGGTAGCGATTACGCGAGCTGAATTCCCTCCATGCGTCATTCCAGCGTGTGCTCATGATAGCGTGGTCGAGGAACTCAGCTGGCCGCTCACTGGAATATTCCAAGGAGGCGAATGAGGGGAGGGGGTAGGTCTTTCCGTCTGCCTCCATGCGGTTCTCATCCTTATTGTACGTGTAGCCTTCTAGTGTGTCGAATAGGCTGCCTTGATGCTTGTTACGCCACTCGCTGGCTGATAGGAGGCTCGCGTCTGATCCGCCGTCGGCAAAGGCCTTGAAAGAGAAGTACGCGGCATTCTTCTTGTGGTAGCCTATAGAGCCATCGTAGAAGAAGTACAGGGCAAAGCCCCATACGGCAGCCAAGATGATAAAGAAACGTACGAAGGTGTCTTTTGTCGGGCGGCAAACGATGGATGATGAACTCATAGCCATATTTTACCACGAAGAATCTGGCTTGAACAGTATAAAATGACTGCGTGGTTCATCACGCAGTCTGTCATACTTTTCACGCTACTTCTCTCCTAAGATGCTGTCGATGGACGCGAAGAAGTTCGCGCATTCCTCCTCGCTCGCAGGGGCATTCATCAGCGCGTCATAGTCGACGAACTCGTAGCAGCTATCGGGGATTTCCTTGATAAAGCTCGATGGCGCACATCTCTCTTCTTTTCCATACTTCACGCGGCGGGCGCAGTAAGTCATCGTGAGCTGCTCGCGGGCGCGTGTGATGGCGACGTAGAAGAGGCGGCGTTCTTCGTCCAGTGTGCCTTCATCGACGGAGCGCGAGTGGGGGACGAGACCTTCTTCGATGCCGATGAGGTAGACGTAGGGGAACTCTAGCCCTTTCGCCGCATGCATGGTGATGAGGCAGACACCGCTCTTTTTCTCGATATCCTCGTCATCCTTGTCTTCGTCGAGGGAGATGCCAGCGAGGAAGTCTTTTAACTTATTACCAGGCATCCAGAACTGGCGAAGCGCGACCATGACATCGTCGATGGATGCGAGTCGCTTGCTGCGCTCGTCGTCGGTCTTGCAGAACTTCGCGACATATTCTTCGTACTGGATCTCCTTGATAAAGTCCTTCACGATGTCTTCGAAGCTGCGCTCGCTCTCGGCGAATTCGCTGCCGTAGCGTGTCATGATCTCGGTGAATGTGTCGATACTACTCTTCGAGCGTGCCGTGCATTCTGCGAGGAACTCGAGGTCGACGAGTGTCGCCCAGACGCTTTTCTTATGCGTGCGGCTCCAGTCGAGGATGTTTGCGATGGTCACGGAGCTGATGCCGCGTGCGGGCGTGTTGAGAATGCGCAGCAGGGGGAGGTCAGCGTCGGGATTATCCATCGCCTGTAGGTAGCTGAGGATGTCCTTCACCTCGCGCCTGTCGAAGAAGGAGCGCGCGCCGACCATGCGGTAGGGGATATGGTGCTCGCGCAGTGCCATTTCTAGCCCTCGGCTCTGGATGTTCGAGCGGAAGAGGACGGCGAAGTCTTCCCATGCGCCGCTTCGCTGCTGGCGCAGACGCTCGATCTCGTCGGCGATGAACTCGGATTCTTCCTGTGAGCCAGCCATGGAGAGGAGGCGGACGGGGAACTCGCCCTCCTTATTCGCTCGGAGGATTTTGTCACGGCGGCCTTTGTTGTTCACGATGAGATTATTCGCGCAGCTGAGTACTTGGCGCGTGCAGCGGTAGTTTTCTTCGAGCTTGATCACCGTCGGGTTCGGGAAGAAACTTTCGAAGTCGAGAATATTAGAGATCTGCGCTCCGCGCCATCCGTAGATGGACTGGTCATCGTCACCGACGACGCAGACATGCTGATCTGGTCCGACGAGCTGACGCAGCAGGCTCATCTGGAGGGAGTTCGTGTCTTGGAACTCATCGACTGTGATGCGGGGAAAGCGCTTGTTCCACTTCTCATGGACGGTGGGGTAGGCGCGTAGGAGGCATTCTGTAAGGACGAGCAGATCGTCGAAGTCGACAGCGTTCTGGTTTTTCAGCTCGCGCTGGTAGGCCTTTGCCACGGCGGCGACGAGGGTGTCGTCTATATCCTCCGCAGTGAGTCCGAGGTTACGCACGCGCGACAGCTCGCTGAGGACGAGACCGGGCTCGAGCTTTTCCTTACGCCCACCGTATTCCATGATGAGACGCTTGAGCAGCCCCATCTGGTCAGAGCCCGTGTAGATGGAGAAGTTTTCCTTATAACCTAGCGCACCGATGTCCTGACGTAGGATGCGCACGCAAAGGGAGTGGAAGGTACAGACGGTCATAGCGCGCGCCGCCTTGCGGTCGACCATCGCGCCGACGCGCTCGGCCATTTCGTTCGCGGCCTTGTTCGTGAAGGTGAGGGCGAGGATGTCGCGTGGATTCACCCCGCATTCGATCATGTGAGCCATGCGGCATGTGACGGTGCGCGTCTTACCTGTGCCTGCACCAGCGAGGATGAGGACGGGACCGTTGAGCGTTTTTACAGCATGACGCTGAGCTTCATTAAGCTGATTGATGTCGAAACTTTCTGCCATATGTGACGGTGAATGTAGCATATTCGGCGAGGGTAGACAAGTAGAATCCATTCCCCTGCTGAGACTAAGACGATGCGGAGTAATTCATTCTTGACGCTGAGGGGGGAGAGATGATACAGTTTACCTATGAGTACGAAGTTCAGTTGGGAAATACGCCCAATGGACGGAAATGTCGATCTGAGTGATGATCAAAACCCCGACTTGCCGCTACTGGTGAGAAGGTTATTAGCACAGCGTGGCATATCTGGACGAGAAAATATAGAGAAATACCTTAAACCTAAGCTAGCCGATTTAAGCGACCCTTTTGAATTAGACGGAATGGACGAGGCTGTCGATCGCATATTTCATGCTATCGACGAGAAGCAGTGTATCTGCATTTATGGTGATTATGATGTCGATGGCGTGAGTTCTGTCGCCATCCTCTACCGCATGCTGGAGGCTTATGGCGTGCTCAGCCATTGTTTCATTCCTGTACGCACGCGCGAAGGCTATGGTCTTAGCTCTGAGGGGATAAAACGCGCGATACGCGAGTGCGGCCAGAATCCCGATCTGCTCATCTGCGTGGACTGCGGTACGTCGTCTATAGATGAGGTCGCAGACCTGAACACACGCGGCATTGATGTCATCATCGTCGACCACCATGAGGCGAGCCCACGCGGTCGCCCAGACGCGCTCGCCATTATCAATGCGAAGCTGGAGGAAGATAGCGATAAGACTTATCTCTGTAGCGCGGGTGTCGCGTTCAAGCTCTGCCACGCTCTGCTGAAAAGACGCCGCCTTGCGCACTTCGACCTCAAGCAGTATCTCGACCTCGTCGCCATCGCGACCGTGGCGGACATCGTCCCTCTCGTCAGGGAGAATCGACTGCTGACGCGTCACGGCCTGCGGCAGGTGGAGCAGTCGGTTCACATAGGGATTACCGCGCTCAATCAGCTCGTCGGCAGGCGAAATCCCCTCACCGCAGGGCACATATCCTTTCGCCTCGGACCGCGTCTGAATGCGGCTGGCCGCATGGATGCCCCTATGGATGCGCTTAATCTGCTACTGTGCGAGCAGCCATCCGAAGTGAACCAACTGGCGAATAAGCTTAATGATCTCAATCACATGCGCCAGCAGGAGGAAGTAAAGATACGTGATGAAGCCATACGCATGATGGAGGAATGCTTCGACGCGGAGCGCGATCAGGTCATCGTGCTGGGCTCACGCAGCTGGCATCCTGGTGTCGTGGGCATCGTCGCCTCTCTGCTGATGCGTCGTTATCACAAGCCTACTTTTGTCATATCCTTTGATGAGCATGGCATAGGTAAGGGATCGGGGCGTTCTATACCCGGTGTCTCGCTCGTGCAGGCTATTCATCACTGCCATGCCTCACTGATCTCAGGTGGTGGGCATGAGATGGCGGCTGGTCTCGCTATAGCAGAGGATCAGCTGGATAACTTCCGTGCCGAGTTTAACGCATTCGTGAAGGAGAATACGAGCAAGGAGCAGCGCAAGCCTGTCTTGCTCATCGACGCGGAGGTGCAGTTTCGCGAGCTCAGCTTAGAGCTGCTCGACAGCTACGAGCTCCTAGAGCCATTCGGAAATGCGAATCCTCAGCCCGTCTTCATGACGCGTAATGTCATGCTGAACCAAGCCCCACGCCGTCTGACGGGCGGTCATATGCGCCTGAGTCTCCGTCAGAATGACACGGAATGCGAAGCGATGTACTTTAATGGCTCACAGATCGATCTGCCCGATCCACCATGGGATGTCGCCTTCACGATAGATCGTAACACATGGCGAGGACGCTCGCGCGTCTCGCTTTCTATTCAAGATATACGCCCTGTCGAATGAGTGATCTGTTCCAGAGAAAGTCTCGTGTGAGAACGCGTAAGCCAGTGCCTGATCCCGAGCATGGTGACTGGAGGCGAGCCGTAGCGCATCCAGAAGATGCCGAGCATCTACCGACCCCGAATCTCAGTCTCTTTAAGCGCCTCTTCTTACGCGTTAGCTATCTGGAAGCCGCGGATAATGAGTACTACTTAGATCATCTGCGACAGAAGCAGCTCGAGGAAGATCAGTATGCTCAGATCACCCCCATCCATGGGTTACGCCGCGTGGGGCGCATCTTCTGGGGTATCGTTATTCTACTACCTCTCTGTACGCTAGCGAGTGTCGCACTCTTCTACGCCCTCTATGAGCAGCATGAAGAGATGAGAGTACTCGCATTTCTGACCAGTACCCCAGTGTGGTTTACTCTGATCGGTGCTGCGGCACTGGGGTGTCTCTTCTTCACGGGCATACTCCGACCGCTGCTGCTCCTCGCCTATGTTTTCGGGCATGAGGCGACGCATTATCTGACTTCATACTGCTTCTTCCATCCTGTGTCGTCCTTTAAGGTAGGAATAGACGGCGGCTATATAGACACAGAGGCGGATAATCCGGTCGTCGCGCTCTCGCCCTACTTCGTGCCCCTGTGGCTGATTGCCTTTTCTACTCTGGTGTGGGGGCTGAATCTGCTGCTCCCCTTCGATCATTACGATAAGATATTCTACGCGAATTTCGGCTTCTGGCTCGCCTTTCACATCTACTGGACTGCATGGATGATCCCTCGCGAGCAGCCTGACTTCTTAGAGAACGGTACGCTGTTCTCCTGTCTCTTTATAGGGCTGATGAATCTTGTCATGCTGGTGCTGCTGCTAGCCTTTTTTGACGTGATAAGCCTGCGTGAGTACTGGGAACATCTCGTCCAGATAGCGCACAGCGTAATAAAGGGCGCTTTCGCGCTACATGAGTCTCTGTAACCCAGAAAGATATCTAGAAGATTCACCCCCATATCCCCTCATAAAAAATCGCTCGCATAGCTAAGCTACGAGAGCGATTTTTCCTTATGAATTGTCGATGAACTCTTATTAAGAGTAAGCGGATTCTACCTTCTGCGCGACATCCTTGTAACCGTAGTCGATCTCGTAGATGCTCTTGAAGTTTTCAAGCGACTTCTCCTTGTTGTTCGCCTGTTCGTACAGGGTACCCATCATGTAGAGAACTTCCTTCTTCGTGTCGTCCATGACGAGCAGTTCGCTGTTCGCTTCTTCGAGCTGGCGGATGGCCATGTCGAGCATGCTCTTCGAGGCGTAGCACTTACCGAGCATGAGCATAGCCTTGATGCGGATATTCGGGTTGTTACGTGCGCGCTGGAGGGCTGGGATAGCTTCTGTGTAGTCACCAGCACTGAAGAGGGCTTCGCCGTACTTGAACTGGAGCTGTGCGTCTGTAGGATTCGCGTCGACGCGAGCCTTCGCATCGGAGACAAGAGCCTGAGCGACTTCGAGCTCCTTCGCTTCGAGGATGGCCTTTGCCTCTTCATTCGCAGGGTCGGACGCGACGAGTTGGCGGTAGTAGGTCAGCTCGGCTTGGAGTGCCTTCTCGCGGATTTCCAGTGACTTGTCACGGATGGAAATGTCGCTCTCTCCGCCGAGAGTGAAGGCGTAGGCGTAGAAAGAGTATGCGTTACCATAGTCTTCCATCTGCTCGTAGACAGAAGCGATGTCACGGACGATGGCGAGGTTCGTATTATCACCAGCATACTGTGCGGAAAGCTGCGCGAGGCGTTCTTCCATTTCTGCACGCGTGAGACCTACCTTATCGGCTGTTTCGAGATTCGCTGTTTCTTGGCTGTTCTTCATCTTCGTGCGGAAGTCACCAGAGCCTTCCCAGTTCCCCTGCTTCATGGAGGCGCGGGCGGCGCAGTCCTTCTCACCGCGCATCGCGATGGGGTCAGCGCGGTCGATCTTTAGCACGCGAGTGTAGGCAGAAGCTGCTTCTGCGAACTGCTCGTGCTTGATGTAGTGATTCGCCAGCAGGTGGAGATGCTTCTTCGCTTGTGGGTGACCTTCGCAGATCGTTTCGAGAGCGAAGGCGGCGATGTCGTTAAGATTCAGATCGGATGCTGCTGCAAAAAGTGTTTCATTCGCGGAGATGGAATAAGGGTCTTTTTCTAAATCATCTTCGATCGTGACAATCGTGACTTCGGGATTCTTGCGAGTCGTCGTGAGGCGCATACCGCCGAACAAGGATGACTTACGGCCAGACTCAGGAGCGTTTTTTACAGCGCATGCACGCAGTACCTTGCGTCCGTCAAGGAAGCCTGGTGCTTTGTTAATGAGAGTCTTAAGGATGCTGATAGCATACTTGTAGTTCTTTGTCTGGACGGCCTGTTGAGCCTTCTTCCAGAGACCAGCCTGCTCGATATTGAGCTCGCGTTCTGTGATAGATGTGATCATAAAAATGAATGGGAGAAAGGACAGATAGAATGTAGTGCCGTGGATTTATTCGGCTAATGCTATTTGTAGCATAAATGGCTGCTCATTTCAACCTTGATTTTAAAAAAAAACTTGCGACAATGGTTGCGACATGAGAGTAGATGCATTACTGAGCCGATATGGCTATTGTTCACGTCGTGAAGCCACGTATTGGGTAAAGGCTGGACGCGTTGTTTATCAAGGTGAAATTGTTAAAAATGCCGCGTTGAAAATCAAGCTAGACGACGTGCTCGTCGACGGGAAGGCCATCCCCTATCCACAGGGTCTTTACATCGCGATTAACAAGCCCCTCGGTTATACATGCAGCCACGATGAGGCTGGAGACATAGTCGATGATCTCGTGCCAGCCCAGTGGCTGCGTCGCAAAGGCGGCGTGCAGACGGTGGGTCGACTCGATAAGGATACGAGCGGGCTGCTGCTGCTCACGGATGATGGGGCATTCGTCCATGCGCTCACGAGCCCGAAGCGGCATGTGGGGAAGCGCTACCGCTTCGTGACGGAAAATCCAGTGCCTGCCGAGGCCGTGGAGCTCTTCGCCTCGGGTGAGTTCATGATGGACAAGGAGCGTCACCCCTGTCTACCAGCAGAACTGCGCATGGATGAGGGCTCTGACTGCGAAGGGACTCTCCTGCTGCATGAAGGCCGCTATCATCAGGTGAGGCGTATGCTTGCCCAGCTCGGTGCTCCTGTGAAGAGCCTCCACAGGGAGGCTATAGGAGATTTAGAACTCAGTGCGCTCGATCTGGAAGATGGGGACTGGGTGGAGATAGACCCTGCGATGTTCACATCATGACGACGAGTCATGATGTGCCTCAGCGTGATGCTGCTAGACGTGATGGTCCCATCTCCGTGGTGGAGGAGTTTAGCATTCTCTATGAGGACGATGATGTCGCGGTGGTGAATAAGTCAGCCCCTCTGCTGACGCATCCTGCACAGCTGGAAAATGAACCGAGCCTCTGGCAGGGACTTCAGCAGCTCTACTGCTATGATATAGCCATAGGGAATGCCCTGTCGCTGATCAATAGACTGGATCGCGAGACGAGCGGCATCGTGCTCGTCGCGAAGCATCACGAGGCGGCGAGCTCGCTCGGTCGCGCCATGCAGCAGCGACAGATGAAGAAATCTTATCTAGCCATCGTCCATGGCCGTCCGAGCTGGTACTTCTCTAGCTGTCGCGAGGGGATCTTACGCATGAGTGATGTGACTGAGTCACAGGTGCGCGTGCGGCAGTGTACGCACGCGAAGGGGAAGTACTGCCACACAGATTTTACAAGACTGGAATCCGTGCCTGCACAGGAGGGGAGGCAGCCGCTTAGCCTCATCGCCTGTCAACCCCACACGGGACGTATGCACCAGATCCGCGTGCATCTGGAGCATCTGGGATACCCCATCGTCGGGGATAAGATTTATAGCACAGACGGGCAGGGCTATTTGGACTTCATCGCGCAGGGCTGGACAGAGGCACTGGCACAGCAGCTTATCTTGCCACGTCACGCGCTGCATGCTAGTAGCCTCGAGTTCCCCCATCCACGGGATGGACGTATGCTACGCGTGGACTGTCCACTGCCAGCGGATATGGCGGAATTATTGAAATTCGTATGAGAATTTCCCGACTTTTATATATGGGCGACGCAATCCCCATGGGCGACACTTAAATGGGGGCGTGGGGGCAAGGCCACCACATCAAAGCCGAGCTCGCAGAGCACGGCAGCGTCAGTTTCCTCATAGCTGGGTGTCACACGCGCCCGTGAAGCAACCCCAGCATGGTATCCCTGCCCGAAACTGGCGCTCCGACTACCGCGCGCGATAGCGCGACTCTTATCTTCCGTGGAAAACGCGAAGCGCTCGGGCAGAGAAGACACGAAAACAAGCATGCAAGTTACACAAGAGTCAAGCAAGGAAACGAGATTCACATACATCCCCAAAGTGAGCCTTAATTGTTTCTTTCACGTGACGCTATGTCGAAGTCAGAAAAAAACGGATCTCTTTCTCGAAGAGATCCGTCGAAATTTCTATGAGGCATTTTAAGCTTCGCACTCACCGGGGAGGCATTCGCCTGTGATGATCTCCTCCATGGTCTGGCGGCGGCGGATGATGCTCCATGTGTCGCCGTCGACGAGCACTTCGGCTGCGAGGGGGCGTGAGTTGTAGGTGGAGGACATGCTGAAGCCGTAAGCACCTGCACTCATTTCTACGAGTACTTCACCGGGCTTCACGTCTGCGACGAGGCGGTTCTCGGCTTGGAAGTCACCAGACTCACAGACAGGCCCTACGAGGTCAGCGGTGACATCGTCAGCCGTGTGCTGTGTCGCAGGCCAGAACTCATGGTAGCCTTCGTAGAGGGCAGGGCGGATGATGTCATTCATCCCTGCGTCTATCATCTTGAAGAGTTTTGCTTCGCCCTTCTTTTCATAGAGGCAGCGTGTGAGCATCGCACCTGCATTACCGACGAGGCGACGACCAGGCTCGATGAGAATCTTTAGCCCAAGATCTTTCAGGCCAGGGATGATCGCGTCCGCGTAGGACTGGATGGTGATGTGGTCAGGATTCGCAGCCCACCACTCTGGCTGACCAGAGGCGAGGCAGCCATCATAGACGATGCCTATGCCACCGCCGATGGAGAAGAACTCGATGCCGTACATTTCCTTGAACTTCAGAACGACAGGGCTGACTTTTTCAATAGCCTTGACGAAGGGGGATACCTTCGTGAGCTGAGAGCCGATGTGCATCTGGAGACCCTTGATCTGGAGATTAGGAAGCTCTGCGGCGATGATCGCGTAGGTTTCTTCGATGCGTGTGATGTCGACGCCGAACTTGTTTTCATTCGTGCCCGTGGTGATGTACTTGTGCGTGTCAGCATCGACGTGAGGGTTCACGCGGACAGCGACGGGGGCTTTCACGCCCATTTCACCCGCGATGCGGTTAATTTCGCGTAGTTCATTTAGTGACTCGCAGTTGAAGCAGTAGATTTCCTGCTCAAGAGCGTAGCGGATTTCTGCCTCCGTCTTACCGACACCCGCGTAGGTGCAGAGCTTTGCGTCGCCGCCAGCGTTCACGATGCGCCAGAGCTCGCCGCCAGAGACGATGTCGAAGCCGACTCCCTGCTGGGCGAAGAGGTTCAGAATAGCCTTGTTCGAGCAGGCCTTCACCGCGTAGGCGATATGAACGTCGAGGGGGGCGAGTGCGCGCTGGAACTCGGCGAGGTCGTCCATCATGGTCTTCTTGCTGTAGACGAAGACAGGTGTGCCGACGGTGTTTGCGATGCTGTTGAGATCTACGCCTTCGCAGTGGAGTGCGCCATTGATGTATTCAAATGAATGAGCCATATGATGAGTGTAATATTGGGTGAATATGTGGAGTTATTGTTTTGAAATCGGTAGCTTGCTGCCGCTGTCATCCGAGATCATCGTCGCCATCCAAGAAAGGTCCTTGGAGTTTTCGAAGGCGAGCTTGATTAGCACGGTGATGGGGACTGCTAGAAGCATGCCTATAGGACCGAGAACCCAGCCCCAGAGTATGACGGAAAGGAGAACAACTGTCGTCGCGATGCCGAATTGCTTCCCGAGGAAGAGTGGCTCGATACCATTACCTATCATGAAGTTAATAAAAATGTAGCCCGCCATAACGATGAAAGCATCACCCCATGTGTTCATGAGCAGAGCGAGGAGAATGGGGGGGATGGCCGCCGCTATAGAACCGAAGGTGGGGATGTAATTGAGCACATAGGCGAGTACCCCCCAGAGGAAGGCGAAGGGTACATCCATGCTCGCGCAGAGAAGCCACGCGAGTAAGCCTGTGAAGAGGCTGCTGACGGTCTTAATGAAGAGGTAGCGCTGGATGCCTAGCAGGGCGCGCAGGACCTGATCTTTTCCCGTGTCGCTGCTGGTGAGTTTTTCCATGTTGCGCTTGAACAGGGGGGCTTCACCGAGGAAGAATGTCATGAGAATGAGCACGACAGCCGTGAGTGAGGTGATGGTGAGTATCTTTCCTGTCAGCATCTGGACGAGCTTTAGAATCTGCTGCGTGTCAAACATCTGCTCAGGTGCCATGATCATCTCACGCGTCTGATCAGCGAGACCAAACTGGTCAAGCCAGAGCATGAGTTCGTTGTATTTCAGCTGGAATCTGATGGCGAGATCCCCCTGAATGCTCTCGATGAGGTCAGAAGCTAAGAAATGGATAAAGCTGATAATCCCGAAGATAACAGCAAAGTCGATGAGCACAGTGAAGGTAACAGCCAGCCAGTGGGGGAAACGCAGGTAGCGACGCAGTACATCTGTGATAGAGTAGCTGACGATAGCTAGAAAGCTAGCGATGATAACGGGTAGGACAATGTCGCGTGCATACTGAACGCTAAACAGTGCCATCATGGTGAGTACGAGGATGAGGAGGAGGTGTGCGCCTTCTCCTAGACCGTCGCGTTGTTTGCCATTTTTCGGGGTGGTTAAGCTAGCCTTGTCTATCATGTGCGCGCGTATTCTACAGCTTTATTTATTTAAAATCAAGCTGAATTCTGCGTGCTGTCACGCTCATTTACGAGATTAGCATTTTAAACGGACTTTCGCTCATTTACGAGATTCGTATTTTACTCAAACTAATTTTTCAAGGTCCCCATTACTCGTAGACATTGATCTGAAGGCTGGCGTGCGACCAGCGGCTAGGCTTTTTCTGCTTCGGGTCTGCCGATCCCTTTTTCGGAGCTGTCTTCTTGATGAATGAGCCAGATACAGCGCGCGCGATTACCTGAATCTCATCGACTCCTGCGGGACCTTCGATGACGAACTCAAAGTGTGGGTTATCCGCATCGGGAATCATCGTCCATACCCCTGCTGGGATGGTCTGGGAGATCTGCTGCTTGTTCGGGTACAGCATGGAGCTCGTCCCATCCTGCTCACGGCAGAAAATGAGGAGATGGCATGGCTCAGGTGAAAATACTTGGAGGATGAGCTTACCGCCGATAGGAATATCGTGGCACTCGTCGTAGATGTTTACCTGTATTTCAAAATCACGTGGGATGCCTGTCTTCGGAGTGCCAGTGATGGGTAAGAAGGGGCGGATGCAGTCCTGCCCGAGGGCTACGGCTGCTTTTACCTTTGCTGCAGGAGCCGAAGTAGGGGCGGGAGCTTGAGCTATTGGCTCTTCCACCACAGGCTCAGGGACTAGGGAAATGATAGGCTCTTCCTCCACGGGCTCGGGAGCTAGGGAAATGATAGGCTCTTCTACCACAGGAGCAGGGGTAGGGGCTGTGTAGCTGAGTCCGAATCCTAGTTCTTCTGGAAAGACGCTAGAGCAGTCGATGTCTTCGCAGGGCTCAGTTGCCGCAGCTCCTTCTAGGTAGACGCTCAGGCGACCGGCAGCCAGATAGGTGACATCAGTGCGCATGCGCACAGGGTGTGTCATGGGGGCGTCTTCGATGGTCGTGCCATTGCTTGAGCCCTCATCGCGAATGTAGAGCTCGTCACCTAGCTTACGTATGCTGAGGTGATGATTCGACAGCTCCACGAACTCGGGAAAACTCCACATCATCGATTCGCTGCGTCCTAGGGTTACGATATGACCATCAGGCCAGTGATCGATCTCGTATTGGGCGATTTCTTGTAGACTATCGTAGAGTGAAATTGTTCTCATGACTCTTAAATTGAAGCATAAATAGGGGCTGTATACAAGAACGAATTACACGCTCATGTGAGGCAGGAGTTTTTTTAATAGGGAGAGACAGGCTGGGCGGTCTATTTTTTGACTCGCTGTACGTGGTAAGTGGCAGGGGCAGTGCACGATGAACTTCGGGCGTTCGTAGGGCGTGAGGTGTTGATAGCAAATATTATTTAGACTGAGGCTCAGCTCTTCTTCGCCTTCCCATAGGAGGGCGACACATTCGCCTAGCTCGGGATGGGGGTAGGGGAGTGCGGCCGCTGTCAGCCCAGCCTGCGAGAGGAGGGCTTGCTCCACGCGCTCGGCTTGGATCTTAATGCCTCCGCTATTGATGATATTATCCGCACGGCCGAGGATGAGAAAAGAGCCGTCGGCGTGTATGTCGGCGATATCTGTGCTCTGCAAATTATGGATGCCCAGCACGCTGTCATGGATGATGAGTCGTTTTTCATCGTCAAGCTGGAGACGGACTCCGACTAGTGGGTGATAGTATGGCTGGTGCGGGTCTGCATTCAGCTGCCGCAGCGCGATATGTGAGTAAGTCTCTGTCATGCCGTAGGATGCGTAGACTTTCCCCGTATGCTCGCGGAGTGTGGCTTCGAGTGTCTCGGGGATGAAGCCACCACCGAGCAAGAGACAGCGGATGCGGCAGAGATGCTCCATGGGGGTCTTCGCAGCTTGCTGCGAGACGATGGGGGAGAAGTCGAATAGCTCACCCTTTAATGATTCATCAGATTCATCAAAGAGGCAGGAGCTGGGGCTTCTCAGGGTGAGCTCTAGCCCCGCGTGGAGGCAGCGTAGTATCATCATCTTCGCCGCTATGTAGTTCAGCGGCAGACGTAGGAGTACGCGCTGCCCCTGCTGTAATGAGAAGAACTCACAGCTGCGCTTCGCGCTCGCCATGAGGGCAGTCTTCGGCGCGAAGAATTGCTTCGCCGCTCCCGTGCTGCCCGAGCTCTGGAGTTTTACCGACGGGGCATCAGAGAAGACTTCTGCCAGAAAGCCCATGAGCTCCGCATGCTGCTGCGCACCCAGATGAGGGAGTGCTGCTAGATGCGGACTCAGCGCGTGCGCGAGGATCTGCTCCTTGCTGAGATATTCGCCATTGATATGGAGACCTTTAATGCTTGTCATTTTCAGACATATCGTGTTGGGATAGTGTTTCTTCAGCACTGGCTAGCGCGAGGCTGGCGAGGGCAGCGGTGAAAGGGAAGATGATGACCACCATCACGAGATAGGGAAGGAAGGCATAAGTGCGGTAGAAGGCGAGCACCACGGCGAGCGTCACTCCTATGCAGAAGGTGGTCCACGCGATCTGCATGATCCAGTTAGGGATGCGACGTGTCCCCTGATGGAGGATATTCACACGTCGTATGAAATGAACGGATGCCACGTAGCCCCAGTAGATGTTAAACACAGGGATAAAGTACTTGAACACGAACTCAATCGACGAGTCTATCCACATGAGTGAGCCATACTCATCCGCAGGTTCAGTAGGAAGCTGCGGAGACTTCCACAGCATCGTCAGCCGAACCAAGAGCACTAAAAACAGCGCGATGAATGAGACGCAGTAGACGTAGAAACTCGTCGCAGGGAAGATAAAGAAGGTGATCAAACTCAGAGCGCTTAGGATACCAAAGACGCGGCAGAACTTGAACCACAAGGGGCGCGTGCAGTGATACCAGCTGCGCGTGCGCTCCGTGCTATGACGAGCGGAGATGAAGCTCAGCTTCGCGATGGAGTGGGATTCCGACGCACTATCACCCACGATGCACTGAGTGGATGCCTTCGTGCTGGAGGATTCCACCTGATGAATGACCTCCTGAGCGGAGAATGGACCATGAATGGAGCGATCTGGAGCATTAATCCAGATACAGAGCTTCGACTGCCCGAAGCGTCTGAACCACAGCTCCTGCATCTCGCGAATCTGATTGATCCCCATATGAATGAGGACAGCGATGAGCCCCCATGAGCACAGCGCAAAAAGCGGCATCATCATCAGAATCCCCCCCGTGCTCGTGCTCAAATTCCAAAAACCATGAATGATGATAGACACAATGAGGAAGAAGAGGAAAGACGGGCAGATGAGCGCCCTCATCAGACTACGACCACGCATGCTATTCCACAGCGCGCCACAAGTAATAGCCGTCCATGTCACATGCCCCGCTGTTAAGAAGAAGAAGGAACGCGTCGCCATAAGCGTATGCGCCTTCTGGAAATCAAGACTCGTGATCCCCTCGGAATGAATAGGTGCATGAAGACTCGCAAAAGCATAGCCTGTACTCTCCACGATGGTGAAGCCCGCGCCCACTGCGCCCCCGAGTAACATCCCAATGAGAGGCGACGCATTCTGCCTCCCCGCATGCCCAGCCAGCAGAAGAGTCGCGGCCACCTTCGCAGGCTCTTCGATAATACCCGCCATGAAGGGCGAAGTCCCACTGTCGAACACCGAAAGCACAAGCGTGAAGATAATGGCAAGCAAGCCACCACCGCCCACCATCTTCATGATACGCAGCATAGACTGATCACGCCAGAGATTGAACTCCGCCAGCACACAGACTAGACTGAGCGGAATCGCCATACTCTGGAGGAAAATCGAGCTCGCGAATAACTTTTCATTCCCTAAGTCGATACGCGCCACATGCTCCATGATCATGAAGATAACCACGCAGAAGAGAATATTCATCATCATGATGAGACTGCGCCATGGAAACCTCCAGCGCGCGTCTATACTACAGAGATGAGGCGTCGTGTGCGTCCCCCCCGAGCAAAAGAAGTCCGTGAAGGATCGCTGCTCATGCACAGTGAGGAAGTCACGAATGATGGAGCGTAGCGAAAAGCTAGATCGGCGGAAAGGATCAGACATGAAAATGAGAGCGCGAAGAGAGAGGTATATAGATAGAGAGATTAGAGAGATCCGAATAAACTATGAACACATCCAGTAAGAAAGAAAAAAGAGAACTTAGACCGAGAGCGCGAGACGCTCGAGATCATCAGGCACATGGATGCAGCCTGAGAAGTGGAGAGCCGCCTCCTGAGAGTATCGACTCTTACGATGAGTCATATCACTGTCCTCCGTGTGATAGAGGAGGAGATTCTTCACCCCGAGCTCCTCCGCCATCATCGCCGCATCAGCCGCCGTGCTGTGATGCTTCTCGTAAGGCTTAAAACGCTCAGCCTCCTCGGCGAGGCAGAATGCCTCACTAAGCAGCCACGCCGCCCCGACGATACGCTCGCGATTCTGCTCCTGTAGTGGCTCATCACCGAGACAGACGAGTCGCGAACCATCCGCTAGGCTGGTCTCGAAGCCATATTGCAAGGCCTTCGAACTCCCGAGGTCAAACACTTGCACATCCCAGCCACTAGCCGAAATGCGATCCTCCGCCTGCAAGGAGTGAAAAATAATACGCTCCCCGAAGAGAGCACAGAGCTTCGCCGGAAGCATCGCGCGGCAGATATGCTCCAGAAGCTCCAGAGCTACAGCATGGGAGTAAATAGAGAAGATCCCCGCATACCCGCCCTTCTTCATCAGCTGTGCGACCATACGCACGATCCACACGCCCCCGAGGAGGTGATCCGTGTGCGCATGAGTGATGAGCATACTCTCAATAGAAGAGATAGAAATAGCAGCATCCTCAAGCTGGCGCAGAATACCATTACCCCCTCCAGCATCGACGAGGAGGTGACGCCCTCCATTATTCAGGGAAAAGCATGTATTATAGCACTGAGTGACCGTGGCATTACCAGTGCCGAGGATGACGAGTTCTTGCATGAAATATAGATTAGCATATTTATTTTGAGATGACAAGAGAAGATTGGATTTTTCTTGATTGTTGATATTGATGTGTATATGTCGTATATTTAGAGTTGAGTGAAAGAAAAAATGAAAAAACAGTAAAAAAGATGTTGACTTCTTAGCTGCTCTCGTGTAAACTTTCCTCAGCAAGCTTAATGAGCTTCACCTAATAAATCGCGGGATGGAGCAGCCAGGTAGCTCGTCAGGCTCATAACCTGAAGGCCGCAGGTTCAAATCCTGCTCCCGCAATCACAAAGAGACCGTAGTGCTAATAGCCACTATGGTCTCTTTGTTTATTATCAGTAGTTGCGCTCTCTCCCCTGTGTGTAAAGTAAGGTACAGGGGGGACACTTAATGGGTATAGGGGTATCCACAGTTTTTCAGGTGAATAGCTGTCTAATGACACAGATAATTTTTGTATAATTTTTTAAAATTCGTGCTATGGGACGGTTTTATTGTCACGTTTTATTGGCTTAAATCTAGGTGAATATCTTTGTTAGACTCTTGCTATATTGAATGATTCATATTAAGCTTCTAGGCTAGCGATTGTGAGAGTGAAAAAAATAGCTTGCAGTCAGTTAGTGTTTGCTATAAAAAGTACGTAACATTTTTTATATGCTTATGACGATATACAAAAACGCCACACGTTGCTTGTTGTTTTGTTGTTTATTTAGCCTTACGTTAAACGAAGCTCAGGCGCAGCGCACGACTCAAGGTCAAGCTGAAACACGTATCCAAGCCACGAATGATAACCTCCCTCAGATTGTCAGGAGAGAGATCATGAAGCGTGGACTGAAGGCAGATCTGAACCATATAGATGTCAGTGCCGTCACGCAGATGGGGCAGCTCTTCAATGGCAGTGACTTCAATGGCAATATCTCGAAGTGGGACGTCAGCAATGTGACCAGCATGAGCGAGATGTTCAAGAACTCGAAGTTCAATGGTGACATCTCGAAGTGGGATGTAGCCCAGGTGACGAACATGAACGAGATGTTCATGAATAGTCAGTTTAATGGCGATATCTCGAAGTGGGATGTGCGAAAGCTCGTCACCTGCTTCCATATGTTCCAAGGAGCGCAGTTCAACGGGAATATATCGAACTGGCAGCTCCACAGTGTCCAAGATATGAATCACATGTTCCGCGACTCCAAGTTCATGGGAGACATTTCAAGATGGTACATAGCCCATGTGCAGAAGCGTAACGGTCTCTTCGATAATGTCCCACGATCGCCTGACTACACAGTGAAGCCTGAGCAGGCTAAAAAATCGTCGAAAGGCCTAGGAAATGCCGCAGAAAAGAAAGAAATCATCGTCGCGACTGATGAGAATATAGCTTTCATCATCCCCCGTGAGATCGGTCGACTGGGCCACGATGCAGACCTGAACCATATAAACGTCACCCGCGTGACAAACATGTCAGGATTATTCGCTGAGAGCAGCTTCAACGGTGATATATCGAAGTGGGACGTGCGCCGCGTCGTAGACATGAGTCGCATGTTTGAAGCCTCCTCTTTTAATGGGGATATATCTGAGTGGAAAACCCCCAATCTACGAAACATGAATGCTATGTTCCGTAAATCGAAGTTTAATGGAAACATCGCCAAGTGGAACGTCTCACGCGTCGAGAGCATGAAGGGGCTCTTCGAGGAATCAGTCTTTAATCGTAGCATAGGCGCATGGAATGTGTCACGTGTCGTCGATATGTCCTTCATGTTTAATGCCAGTAAGTTTAACCAGAGCATAGGACGCTGGGATGTAGGGCGTGTGAAGAACATGTACGGCATGTTTGCGGCCTCCGTTTTTAACAAGCCCATAGGATCTTGGAACGTGAAAAATCTGCGCGACATGTGCTACATGTTCCAGAAGTCTAAGTTTAACCAAGATATCTCTAAATGGGATGTAGGGAATGTCACCATGATGGGTGCTACCTTTGCAGAAAGTGTCTTCACAGGGAATATCTCCCGCTGGGATGTGCGTAACGTGATTAACATGGACTCCATGTTCGCCTACTCCATTTTCGATGGCGACATTTCGCGCTGGAACGTGAAAAAGGTCGAAACCATGGAAACCATGTTCATGGGATCACGCTTCACACAGGACATCACCATGTGGAAGATAGGTCCAGAAGTCAATAGAAAAGATATGTTTAAAGATATGCAGCTCTAATGGGCGCCTTGCGAAATTAGTCCGAGTAAAATGTAGATCTCGAAAATGAGCGAAACAGCACGCCTTTTGCCGCATTTTGGCGAGAATTTACAGCTTTTTGGGCTTACATAGCTCGCTATGCGCACCCAAACGCCGTAAATTATCATCCAAACTGCATGCAAAATCCGAAGCTGCTAATTTCGCAAGATGCCTAATATACTAAATATGAAATCACTCACTCACTCCACATTCGTTACCGCTCTTAGCCTCAGCCTATCCTTCACCGCGTACGCGAAGGATGCAGATTACGTCTACGCCGCAGGGCAGGACGGCTATGCCAGCTACCGCATCCCAGCCATAGTCAAGAGTGCCGAGGGCAGCCTCCTTGCCTTTGCAGAAGGTCGCGTCCATAGCGCTGCCGACCATGGCGACATCGACCTCGTCCTCAGACGCTCCGAAGACGGAGGCACGAACTGGCAGGAACTCATCCTCGTGCGCGATGATGGGAAAAGCACCTGTGGAAATCCTGCCCCTGTCGTTCTCGCCTCTGGGCGCATTCTGCTCATCTCCTGTGGCAGTGCTGGTAGTGAGCGCGAGAACATGCACGAAGGCGTGCCGCGAGAAATCTACGTGCAGCACTCCGACGATGACGGCAAGACATGGAGTCGTGCCACGAACATCACCGCCCAAGCCCGTGAGAAAGACTGGGGCTGGTTCGCCACAGGTCCTTGTAATGCCATCGCCATCAAGAAAGGCAAGTACGCAGGACGCATCATCGTTCCCAGTAATCACAGCCTGAAAGCAGACGGAAAAGTGCGCTACGAAGGCTCCTGCTTCTACTCTGACGATGAGGGAAAGACATGGAAGCGTGGCGAAGCCACCGAGGGGAATCTCTCTGCAAATGAAAGCTCCATCGCAGAAGCCGCTCCTGATCTCCTCGTGCAGGCCTTCCGCAGCCAGTCTGGCATGGCGAAGCGACTCCTCCGCTACTCCGAAGACGGAGGCGCGACATGGACAGATGAGCAGCCATCTGCTGAGCTCGTCCCCATCGTGTGCCAAGGCTCTCTCATCAGCGATAGTGCGGAAGAAAACCGCCTGTACTTCTCCTGCCCTGGAGTCGAGAAACAGCGTCAGAACATGACCATTTTCACCAGTCCTGATGCAGGTAAAAGCTGGCCCGCCGCGTTTACCATCAGAAAGGGATTCCATGCCTACTCGAACCTCGTCGAGCTCGACAGCAAGACGCTCGGCATCCTCTACGAAACCGAGCGTGGGAAAGCCCCCTTGCCCGCAAGCGGCATCATCTTCGAGACTGTGAAGAAAGAGAGCGTCCTTCAATCCAAGAATCCACTAAGTACACATTGAAAAATTAGTTCGAGATCAACATTCTGCTCAGACTAATTTTGCAAGACCCCTTATGCTGTATTATTAAGAAGGATCTGTAATGAAGCGGTAAGTGGAATATTTCTTATCGAGTCCATGTTGCAGTTTTTCTAAGAAGCGATTCTTCGCTTCTGGTAGGAGCTCGTTATTAATAGCAGCGTGCTCGCGAGCTACGCTATCAAGCGCGAATTGAGCTGCAATCTTATCTTCATCCTTCACATTATTCCACCATCCATTTGACTTATCTAGGTCTTCCAGTGCGAGACGCTCACAAGAAATCAATACAGGCTCAGCACCGCGTACTAGGATCATGTCTCCTTGGAATTCGTATTCTACTGTTGATAAGTCGATACCTGCGGAAATTTTATAAAAACCAATAAGATTAATATCTATTTTATTACCAAGTCGTAAGGTGCTGTAGGTGTGGTTTATTTTTACTTTTCTGCTAGATGTAACTGCTAGGTATTGCTTCTTCAGCTCACCGTTGATAGCATAGACTGTTTTAGAATTGCCTTTTGGGGTTAATTCAGCTTTTAAACCTGCATTCATACCACGATAAACGAAGGTAATCGACTTGAGAATATCTTCTCGTAGATACTGCTCGTTACTTTCAATACGCTCCTCTGATTTATCAGCGAATGATAGATTAGAGAGTAGAGGAAATCCCGCTACTATACCAAGACATAGTACTGCTATCATGATCCATTTTGCTCGACAGTAACTAATCATACAGCAGGTGATATTTGATGATCTACTTTATGAGATACACTCGTGTAGATCAGAGTCGTCATTTCTGTTTATTTTCTTCATAGGGGAGAGACACGGTGAAGGCTCTCTTCCAGACGCTGGCTTTGAATCGTACGTGCTCGCAGTCGCCTTCCGCGAGAAGGATGTGATTTTCTGATCGAGAGTCTCTTTTCCTGCATTTTTCGATGATAGACAGGCGTTCCGCAGCACTGGGAGGGCAGGGGTGAGTGAGCTGCGCAATGATGGGTGTCGTTTTACCGCTCGCGCTTATGAGGAGACAGCGGTGGCTGTATCGCTCTTTATGAAAGCAGATAGCACCTGCTGCTAGCACATCGTCGATTTCTCTCCATTTGTACTGGCTGCGGTCATCGTGGTCGGGATAATGACAGGATGCACAGCGGTAATACTGCATGCTATCTTGAAGATTCCTTCTGAAGAGATGCTTGTCAGCTTTGAGACGATTTGATGGATCAAAGGAAAATTGCATGATGCTAGAAGCCTCCAGTACAGAGCGGAGGACGACTAACTCACTTGCGCCACAGAACGGGCAAATGAATTTGATATTGTCTGATATATTTATAGCAGTCATGTGACTTAATAATATCATTTAGGATATTAAACGCAAGAGAAATATCATTTATGAGAAAAAAACGTATTCTCTTTGATATAAATTGTAATCGTCATTGACATATAATCGCAAAAAAGATATAAACCATGAATGCAGGAAACTGACCAAGATCAGCTAAAACGCAATGTGAAAATGTGGCTCAAGTCTAATAGTTTTGACTATGCGTGGCTGGCAGAACGTTGTTTCGTAACTGAAACAACAGTGCGCAATTGGATGGCAAAAAAGAAAATTCCTGATTCTAAGGCTCATATCATCGAAGAATTGATAAAGAGCAAGCCCATCAAGCTTCCACCTCGCGTTCAAGTAGAGGAGGAGACGACAGTGACGCTCAAGCTCGATTCTGCTACGCGTGCCGCATTAGAACATCGCGCATTCATGAGAGGGATGTCGCTGACCGAATTCTTGGCGGAGGAAGTGCCGCGCCTAGCCCAGGGTGAAAGCACTTACAGGGGTAAATAACGTCTAGTGTAATGTGGCGCTGATTGTCGATCGTGAAAAATTTTGTCTTATCGCATTATTGGCGTTGTAGATTGAGGTGTTTAACTGTAACAAGAGATGGATTGCTGCTGATTATCCTATGCATAAGGGTACCTTGCAAAATTAGTCCGTGCAGATGGTGATCTCGAAAATGAACAAAACAGCACGACTTTTGCTGCATTTTGTCGAGAATTTACAGCTTTTTGGGCTTACATAGCTCGCTATGCGCACCCAAACGCCGTAAATTATCATCCAAACTGCATGCAAAATCCGAAGCTGCTAATTTTGCAAAGTCCCCTAAAGGGCACCTTGCGAAATTAGCAGCTTCATGCTTTGGATGGCAGCTTGAG
>CAYJJD010000012.1:0-55269 GCA_964370425.1 uncultured Akkermansia sp.
TTACCCCAGCAAACGTTGCAGATCATCAGTCGTATGAAGAAATGATAGGAGAAGAGTTGACGGAGGCGCATTGTGTCCTCAGTTCTAAAATAAAGGCAAAATGGAGGCATTTAGCTCGCAATAATGAGGAAATTTCGACAAAAAAGCATCCATAATCAAAATTTTGAAAGCTGCATAGAAGAAAGTGCAGATTCATTCCAAATAAATTGGTTCAAAAAACTAATTGCGAGAACCTGCCCTAAGATGAAGACAAACTATTTTATCGCGTTGTGCGCAGTTCCTGCGCTTGTCCAGACTGTTTCCGCTGAGGAAGCAAGCAAGCTCGATCAATACGCGGAGCTCGCAGCAAAGAGCGTGGAAATAGGTTCGAAGTACGCTGGTATTCTCAATGCTGTAATGAGTGAGGAAGTCACTCCTGCTGAAGCTGCCCCTCTCATTGAAGAACTCGTGGAGCCCTTCCTTGCAGTCACTACTGAAATGCAGAAAGTGGCTGCATCTATGAGCTCTGAGGAACAAGCAGAATTCCACAATAGACTCGCCAATTCAGAGCTAGGAAAAGCTCTGAACCAACTAGTTGAGTCCATGGAGCCTATAGAGGCAGCTCTCGTCGCAACAGAGTACTTCGGTAGCCCTGAGCTCAAGGCCGCTTGCGAAAAACTCGACAAGGCCGCTGGATAATCTCACTGAGACCTCATTAATCATGAATAATGGTCGGAACATCGAGCAGATTAATGAGCCCCACACGCTCCAATATTTCTTGACATTCTGCGACCTTTCCTATAGACTCCTCTGTGATGAAGACAAACTATCTTATCGCGTTGTGCGCAGTTCCTGCGCTTGTTCAGACCGTTTCCGCAGAAGAAATGAGCAAGGTCGACAAATTCGGCGAACTCATGGGACTTACCATGGAAATCGCTTCGAAGTACATTGATATCCTCGATGCCGTCAAGGAAGAGGAAACAACTCCTGCTGAAGCTGCTCCACTCATCGAGCAACTCGCTGAAACCATGCTTGCCGTCAAGACTGGAATGCAGAATGTCGCTGCATCCATGAGCCCTGAGGAGCAAAAAGAAATAGGCGAACAGCTCGCCGATCCTGAAGTCGCCGAAGTTCTCGACCAAGTAACTAAGTCCATGGAGGCCGTAAAGGCACATCTCATCGAGAAGGAATACTTCGGTAGCCCTGAGCTTAAGGCAGCTTGCGAAAAGCTAGACCAAGCCGCTGAATAAGCATTCTTAAACATTCAATCATCAGCGCGCCCTCTTTCCTAGTGAAAGAGGGCGCGCCTTATTTGACACTCTAAGTGACGCAAAAAGCCTCGGGCGATGTTCATTTAGCGTCGTCATAGCGTCACATGAAAGAAACAAGCGAGCTATGTAAGCCCAAAAAGCTGTCAATTCTCGCAAAATGCGGCAAAAGGCGCGCTGTTTCGCTCATTTTCGAAATCATCATTCTGCTCAGACTAATTTCGCAAGGTACCCTAAAGGGGCTCACAATAGCTATAGTTTCGCGAATTTAGTTTGTAACATACGAGCTTCTCGCGCCCCAAACTTCAGTCAGAGTGGGGCGCTACGGCCGAGCCTAAATCACTCACTTTGCTCAGATGAATCACTTTGAGACGTGGGTGAAACACCCAAGGATGATTTAATCATTTGATAGTTATACTCATAATCTGAATTCATAGGATCAAGTTCCATTGCTCGAGAGTAGTCGTAGAGAGCGCCGACGATATCATTATTAATCGCTTTTATATGACCGCGACTACTGTATGCCATGGCATTTTCAGGATCTTTATCTATTGCGTTGGTGTAGTCCTTCATAGCACCACTATAGTCTCTGAGCTTGCTTTTTGCATTTGCCCGATTGAAATACGCAATACTAGATGACGGGTCGATTTCTACAGCACTAGTTTGATCAGCAATAGATCCTTTGTAATCTTTCAATATAGATTTAACATTACCTCGATTTATGTAGGCATCAACGTTACTCGGATCGATCGAAATAGCTTTATCAAAATCAGCCATAGCACCAGCGTAATCTCCGAGATCGCGTTTCGAATTTGCTCGGTTAGCGTATACAGTAGTATTTTCTGGATCTAACTCACTAGCGTTGTCATAGTCGTCTATTGCACCTACGTGATCATCAAGCGCTGCTTTTGCATTAGCACGATTCAAGTATGAAATACCATACTTAGGATTAATTTCAATGGCTTTGTCGAAGTCTTCTATTGCGCCGACATAATCATGGAGTTCAGACTTTGCCGTTCCTCGATTAGTATAGGCCATATCTTGTTTGGGGTTGATTAGTATAGCTCGAGTACAATCTTTAATTACTCCATTATAATCCGCAATCCTTTTTTTAATCACACTGCGATTATAGTAACTCTTGTCACTGTTCGGATTAATAGCAATTGCTTTGTCAAAAGATTCAAGCGATTGTCTGTAATCACCTAATTCATACATAATTTCTGCGCGTAAAGTCCATAATTCAGCTTGTTCGCTATTATTTTCTAAAAGCTCATTGAGAAGTTTAAGACGAGCCAAGGGGCTTTTTTCAGAGTAAATTTTTGTGGTTTTCTCACTGAGTTCTGCTTGATCGGCAGCCTGCTGACTGAGCTGAGCCTGTGCAGTAACCTCCTCTAAAAGACTTTCTGTAGCTCGCTGTTGTTTTGTCAATTCTGAAATTTCTTTACTAATCTTCCCATCGAGTTCCTTTAATGCTTTCTTATCATGAGTAGTGAGGAAAATTGGCAGCACTCCGCCAAGGCCACCTCCAAGAAGAGTTAACGCTGCAATAATCCAAGCAAGGGTCGTATCATTATCCTTACGCACATTTTCAAGCGTATCGTCGTATTGCTTCTGAATATAATTAAGACGTTTATCGCACGCTATCCTCTCAATTTTAATTTTCTGCAATTCAATTTTGAGCGATTCAAGTGTTTTCAGCAGATTTTGCCGTTCAGCCTCATCTATAGCTGTGCCAGAATTATAGTTAGATTTTTTATCCGCTTCTTTAGCGGTAATTTGTACTAAACTATAATGCGTTTCAGCACTAAACACCTTAGCTGAAAATATGATACTAAGATACAATTTTATGAATGATAGATACATGGTGCGAGTGTGCATATTGAAATAATATGACACATTAGTATTAAAATCAATAAGTTATTTAGTAATACAATAACAAAATCTTTTTTTTCTACTAACTGTCAATTATATCTCCGTCTCCAATGAGCATTTTTCGCCATGCATAAACTTTACTATTTATGTTTATGAAAATACTGCATACAGGGACAAGCAAAATAAAGCGCTCTATAAAGCTCTCGATGTAGAGCCTATATCGTTATAGAAGTCTTGAATCATGCCATTTCTAAAGACTTTCGGAAGACAGCCTTTCAGCTTGACAGGGAGAGCTCGAGCGTTTAGTCTCATCTTTACATGATGAGCACATTCATAATTTGTACCGTTTTTTCCGCTGCATTCACGCTTTCTTCTCTTGCGAACACTACATCTACTCCCGCGAGTAATGCTCCAGAATCAGCACCTACGGACGCCACGATGAAGGATATTGTCGCTGACCTCAAGACTGTGAGTGGCACGGTGAATCCCGACGCTAAGTTCTACATCTACCTCCAGTCCGCCAGCTGGTGCTCCCCCTGCCGTAGAGAAATGCCACACTTCGCGAAGATGTACCCCGAGATGAAGGAAATGGGCGTCGAACTCATCCTCCTGAGTGCGGACAAGACCCCAGAACTCGGTGTAAAGTTCCTCACCGATTATAAGGCGGAGTTCCCTGCCGTGATGAATGACGAGCCTACAGCGCAGAAGCTCCCTCACTACAAGCGCGGAGGCTTCATCCCACGTGCGACCTTCGTCGATGCCTCGGGAAAGCTCATCAAGGCAGATAGCGCCAGCATCATCCACCAGTGGAAAGAAATCACAAATCTCGGAAGCTGAGTAGTGCTCCCAAGCGACCGTGTAATCCCCCGTATTACACGGTCATTTTTTATGCTCGCAGGGGGAAGGCTAAGCTATAGCCCGAATTTTCATTGTAATCAGCGTGAACATGAGCTATTATAGTTCACACGATAATCATGGGTAAAATAAATCCAGAAAAAGAAAAGGCACGAAAGGCTATATCTTTCATCATTAAACGCTACGCGACACGCTACAAGAGATATCTGCTCTTTGCGCTGCTGGCAGGTATCGTCGCGGCTGGGACGGCGGGCTTCGGTCTACCTTTCATCATTTCTCAGGTTTTCCCCATCGTCTTCGACATAACTAAGGCTCCGCTGTGGCTACGAGACTTCATGCTATCACTCGTGGGGGAAGCTCACCTCGAAGCGGCATTCCTGTGGCTGGCTGTACTTTTCATCCCCCTGATGATGGGGCTTCGCGGTGTTTCGAATTATATTAACACCTACTTACTCAGCAAGGCTGGCATGGGCATTCTCGCGGGACTGCGTCAGGATCTATTCGCGCGCTTGCAGGAGATGCCGATGGCCTTTCTTGATTCTAAAAAGCGCGGGGAGTGGATGACCTACATACTCCAATACACGCAGACCATTCAGCAGACGCTCATCTCTCTGTTAAACGATCTCATCATCCAGCCTCTTACCCTAGTCGCGGCACTGGTATTCCTCACCTACTCGGCCATGTCGAGCTCGCAGGTGGCATCCCTTCTCGTGAATCTTCTAATCGTCGCGCTCTGTATCCCTCTCGTGCGCTTCGTGGGGAAGAAAATCATCCGCCTCATGTCTGAGGCATTGAAAAATCTCGGTGGCATTAACGCCACGATTGAGGAGTCGCTTTCTAACCAACGCGAGGTACGCGCGTTTAACCTCCAAGCACGTCAATCGCGCCTCCTGCGCGAGAAGATACGCCAGTATAACCGCCTCATCATTCGCTTTTCTGCGTGGCGGCAGGGGCTGAGCCCAGTCATCGAGATCATCAGTGCGGTGGGTCTGAGCTTCGCGCTGTATCGTGGCTCTCGCGATGGTTTGACGCTAGAGCAGTTCTCCGCCGTGGCGGCGGCGTTCTACTTCTGCTATGACCCCGTGAAGAGGCTAGGAGCTGTGATGAATCAGCTGCAAGTCATCAGTGGCATGACGACGACGCTTCACGAAGTCATCATTCAGGAGTCAGAGATGCCCGAACCGCAGAATCCTACCCCTATAGGCAAGCATGCTCGGGGTGATATCGAATTCAAGGATGTGTCCTTCGCCTACCAAGACGACGAGTATATACTCAAGGATGTCTCCGTCCACATCCCTGCTGGGCAGACTGTCGCACTCGTCGGTCCCAGTGGTGCTGGGAAAACGAGCTTTATTAATCTGCTCTGCCGTTTCTATGATATTAACAAAGGTGAGATTCTGCTAGATGGGATAGATCTACGCCAGATCAGCCGTCATGATCGTATGCGCAGCATAGGTCTCGTCTCTCAGTTCCCCGCCCTCTTCCGTGGAAGCATCCGTGAGAACATCCGCGTGGGCGCACCTGATGCGAATAATGAAGAGGTCGAGATGGCAGGTCGTCAGGCTCTCGTCGATGAGTTTGTCGTAGAGAAGGAGGAAGGCTACGGCTTCTTACTCGGTGAAGGCGGCAGTGGGCTCTCAGGCGGTCAGCGTCAGCGCGTCTCCATCGCTCGTGCCATCCTGAAAAATGCGCCCATCATCATCCTCGATGAGGCAACATCCGCGCTGGATACGAAGAGTGAGGCGACGATTCAAGAGGCCTTGGAATTACTCACGGAGCAGCAGACATGCTTAATCATAGCTCACCGCTTTAGTACCATCCGGCAGGCGGATCGTATCCTACTCTTCGAGCAGGGGCATATCGTAGCAGACGGCACACATCAGCATCTCTACGAGACAAGCCGACTCTACAAGCGTCTCTACGATGAACAAGTAAGCACAGAGGAGCAGGAGCAGAAGAAGAACACAGAGGTGCTGCCACCCCATGCAGCAGAAATGACAACGACGCAGCAGGACATCGCTCAGACGACTCCCCACATACCACAGACTTGAGATGAAAGCTCTTTTCCAATTCATACGCATTTACATGCTGCCGCACTGGCGTTTATTCTGTCTCGCCGTGCTGACGGGGCTCGTAGCCGCAGGCGCGAGTGGGCTGGGTCTACCCTTCGCCATCTACGCGGTCTTCCCCATCATTTTCAATGGACCTGACGCGGCGCACGAGTTTTTACGCCCTTATATCAGCGGGATGGATCACTCGACTATTCTGCTGTTATCCTGCATGATGTTACCAGCCATGTTTACGATCAGAGGGCTAGGCTTGTGGCTGAATGCCGTGATTGTAAACATACTCTCCGTGCGCGTGCTGGAGGGCATTCGCCTCTCTGTATTCACACGCATCCAAGATCTCCCCATCGCCTTCCTAGATAAGCAAAACAAGGGGGATCTGCTCAGCCGCATCGTCTCTGATACGCAGAATGTACAATCGGCGATCTCCCACACGTCAAATGAGATCATCAAGCAGCCTATCACGACGATTAGTGCGCTGACAGCCTTCTTCTTCCTCATCTTTCAGAACGGAAACGCTGGCGACTTCATCATTAATCTCCTCTTCGTCGCCGTAGCAATCTACCCCATCATCGTCTTCGGCAAGCGCATCGCGAAGCGATCCCATCAGGCGCAGTCAGACCTCGGTGAGATGAATACCATCCTCCAGCAGAATCTGGAAACGCAGCGTGAGATACGCGCCTACAGCCTAGAATCTCGCCAGATAGCCGACTTCACCGACGTGACAAACACCTACGGACAGAAGACGGTAAAAATGGTACGCTACCAGCGCGCACTCGTCCCCATCATGGAACTAGTCACAGCCATAGCCCTCGCCGTCCTTCTCGCGCAGGGGAAGATGCGCGGCATGATGCTCAGTGACTTCCTCGCTCTAGCCACAGCTCTCTACATGGCGTTTAACTCGATGAGCCGTGCTGGACGTGCCTTTAACAGCATCAACTCGGCGCAGGGAGCCTTGAAGCGACTCCGCGAGATTCTCGATGCTCCTACTAGCATACAAGACCCCAGCAGCCCGAAGCACTGGAATGCTCCTGTAGAGGGGCACATACGCTTCGATCAAGTAAGCTTCTCGTACAATGAGAAAAAACAAGCTCTCAAGAAGATACAGCTAGATATTCCAGCTGGTCAGATCGTCGGTCTCGTCGGGCCTAGTGGAGCGGGGAAAACAAGCTTTGTCAATCTCATTGAAAGGTTCTATGAAGTGAATGAAGGCAGCATCAGCATCGACGGCATAGACGTACGTCAGGTGACTCAGAAGAATCTGCGCGATAAGATAGCCTATGTCGGTCAGCAAGCACTACTCTTCTCTGGCAGCATACGCGAAAACATCGCGCTGGGAAAACCCGATGCCAGCGACGAAGATGTACTAAGAGCCGCCCAGCAATCCTCGCTGAGTGACTTCTTATCACAGTCATCACTAGGACTCGATACCGAGGTAGGCGAAGGCGGTAAGGAGGTATCAGGCGGTCAGCGTCAGCGTGTCGCCATCGCGCGAGCCTTCATTAAAGATGCCTCTATTCTCATCCTCGATGAGGCTACGGCTTCACTCGATGCGAAGAGTGAGCGCGAGATCCAAGAGGCACTAGATAAGCTGGCACAGGGGCGCACGACACTCATCGTCGCGCACCGATTCAGCACGCTGCGTCACGCCCAGCGCATACTCGTCTTCGACCAAGGAAGCATCGTCGGAGATGGCAGCCATGAGGAACTTTACGCGAGCTGTGAGCTCTACCGAGAACTTCACGATAAACAATCTATATCCTAATATTCACCCACTCCTATGAAATCTCATCTCATTACAGCTACACTCGCACTGAGCTCTCTTCTAGTCCATGGGTCTACGAAAGAGCTCAATGACGCAGCGCGCGAAGGGAATCTTAAAACGGTGATCACTCTCATACAGGAAGGTGATGACCCCACCACCCTTTCCGAGGAGGGGATACACCCACTAGCGGCAGCTGGCATGGGGGGATCGACATGGGTAATCGCCTACTTACTCAAGATGGGAGTAGACGTCAATATGCTTGATGAACAAGGAAATACTCCACTCATGGAAGCCTCCTATCATGGACAATTAGAAGCCGCCGTTTACCTCATCAAACGAGGTGCTGACCCTAGCATCCAAGACAAAAGTGGCGGCACAGCACTCATGGATGCCTCGGGGAGAAATCATCCCGAGATAGTGAAGCTACTTCTGGAGCACGGAGCAGACCCAAACGCCGTCCGCAGCACAAATGGAAATACAGCACTCCACGAAGCAGCACGTGTTAGAAACAGAGATATCGTGACCGCCCTACTAGATGCTGGAGCGAAGCCCAATGTAAGAAACAAAGCGAGGCAAAGCCCTTATTCCATAGCATCAGAAGAGCTCAAAGAACTCATGAAGCATTATATGTAGCCATAAAAAAAGCGAGTTAAACTCGCTTTTTTTATGCTTAAGAGGTCTTAAGGTGTCCTTAGCATGATGCTCATTTCTGAGCATCTTCAGAACCGCGCTTGCGGCGTGGTGCTCGCTTCTTCTCGGCTTTTTCAGCGGGCTTTTTCTCAGTTTTTTTAGAGGCTGTAGCTTTCTTTACTGCTGGCTTAGTAGCAGTTTTAGCAGCACGTTTCACCTTGAAAGCGATGGATTTCTTGTCTTCGGATAGATCGGCGAGATAGCTCTTCCCTGCGAGGAGTTCTCCGCGTAAGATGGCTTCTGCGATGGGGTCTTCGAGCATGCGCTCGATGGCACGGCGCATGGGGCGAGCTCCGTACTCGGGATTATGCCCGCGCTCGACGAGCTGATTCACCAGTGCTTCTGAGAGTTCGAGGAGTATGTTCTTTTCCTTCAGTCGCGCTATGAGTTTCTGAGCTTCGAGCTGTACGATGAAGGCGAGATCCTTCTTCTCCAGCATGCGGAAGACGATGAGCTCATCGAAGCGATTAATAAACTCGGGGCGGAAATGTGACTTCGCAGCCTCGGTGATCTTTTCCTTCATGAACTCGTAGTCCGCTTCCTGCTTCTCCACAGCTCCGAATCCCATCGTTCCCTGCGTTTTCGCGAGGCTCGCGCCTACATTAGACGTGAGGATGATGATGATATTACGGAAGTTAATCTTGCGTCCCAGCGAGTCGGTGACGATGCCTTCTTCGAGTATCTGGAGGAGGAGGTTCATCACATCGGGGTGTGCCTTCTCTACTTCGTCAAAGAGGATGACAGCATAGGGGCGACGGCGTACCTGCTCCGTGAGCTGACCGCCTTCATCATGACCGACGTAGCCTGGTGGCGAGCCTATCATGCGGCTGGTGGTATGCTTTTCCATGTACTCACTCATGTCTATCTGGATGAGTGCATCCGCAGTCCCGAACATGATCTCAGCGAGATTACGCGCGAGGTAGGTCTTCCCCACACCTGTAGGTCCCATGAAGAGGAATGAGCCGATAGGACGGCGTGGGTCCTTGATATCCGCACGGCTGCGGCGAAGCGCGCGCGCGATAGCACCGCAGCCTTCATCCTGACCGATGACCTTGCTCTTGAGCTCCTGCTCCATGCGCAGGAGCTTCGCGGCTTCCTTCTCTTCCATGCGTGCGAGCGGTATGCCCGTCCAGCGAGAGAGTACCTGCATGATGTCGTCTTCGTCTATATCATGGTAGACGGAGTCGACGTTCTTCCTCCATGTGCTCAGGTCATGTTCGAGGCTCTGTGCGACGGCTTTTTCATCGTCACGCAGCTGCGCTGCGCGCTCAAAGAGCTGCTCACCTATGGCTTCGGTCTTCTGCTTGTTAAGCTCACGCCTCTTCAGCTGTAGTGCCTTGATATCAGCTGGGCGTGTCATGCGTGCGACCTGCTTATGCGCTCCAGCCTCATCGATGACATCGATGGCCTTGTCAGGCAGGAAGCGACCCGTGAGATAGCGCTTCGACAGGCTCGCGGATGCTTCTAGTGCCGCCTGCGTGTAGCGTACCTTGTGATGCTCTTCATAGTGACTGGCTAGTCCCTGTAGGATGAGTATGGTGTCCTCGACGCTGGGCTCTGCTACCTGCACCTGCTGGAAGCGACGCTCGAAGGCGGCATCTTTTTCCACATGCTTGCGGTATTCGTTCAGCGTGGTAGCACCGATGACTTGCAGTTCGCCGCGTGAGAGGGCGGGCTTGATAATATTAGACGCGTCCATCGTGCCTTCTGCCGAGCCCGCACCTATCATGGTGTGAATTTCGTCGACGAAGAGGATAATGTTCTTATCCTGCATGATCTCATCCATGACGGATTTCAGGCGTTCTTCGAACTGTCCACGGTACTTCGTGCCTGCGACCATCATCGCGAGGTCGAGAGAAATGATGCGCTTGCCCATGAGGAACTCGGGGACATCGCCATCGATGATGAGCTGGGCGAGGCCTTCCACGATGGCGGATTTACCGACTCCTGCTTCTCCGAGAAGGACAGGATTATTCTTCATACGGCGGCACAGAATTTCAATGACGCGCTGTATCTCGTCCTTACGCCCGATGACGGGGTCTAGCTCGCCGCGTTTGGCGCGCTTTGTCAGGTCACGTCCGAAGGCCTTAATCGCAGAGATACGCCCCTGATCTGCCTGACTAGACATCTCTGAGGAGATGGAGCGGAAGTGCTCCGCGATGGGATCATCGTCATCATTCGAAGGGAAGTTAAAGGAAGCTCCATCCTTGTCATCGTCGCCGTCATCGTCATCATTGTCATCATCGTCATCAATGCCACTATTATCGAGATCGAACTTGAGATTCGTCTCGTCTAGGACGCGCTCGCGTGCCATTTCGTAGGTCATGCCTGCGTGACTCAGTGACGTCCACGCTAGACCATCTGTGTCTGCGAGCATGGCTAGCAGGAGATGCTCTGTACCGACGAAGGTATGGTTCAGACCTTTTGCTTCTGCGCCAGCATTCACGATAAGACGCTTCGCACGCTGGGTGTAGGGCATACTACCTCTATTCTCAGGGGCATCTCCCATTTCCATGGTGCTTTCTAGTGTCTCAGCGAGGTGTTCCACGTTAATCAGGTGGTACTCGATTACGGAGACCGCGACTCCGTGTCCGAGTTTCAGAATACCGAGCAGCAGATGCTCGCCACCGATGTAGCTGTGCTTGAACCGCTCTGCCTCACGGCGTGCTATGTTAATAACCTGTTGTGCTCTAGGTGTGAAGTTGTTCATGTAATTAGATTCTAAATTGTATTGATAATTGGTTTAATGTACTCTGCACTAGCTGTGAGCGCAGATGCTGTACTTCGTCTGCGCTGTCTTCTACGTCGAGCGATGCAAGACGCCTCAGATGGGCTGGCGCGAGTGAGGTATTGAGATCTATGAGCGTATCTATGATCTCGTAGCTACTCATATCCTCATGCTCACTGTGAAGCACTCCTAGGGATAGCCCTAGTCTAATGAGGGATAGCGAGTCAGCTAATTCCTTGAAGCTGAGCTTCGAGGAATAGAGAAGAATACCTAGTGCACGACCGACGAGGTCGTACATGTCTATTCTTCTGGTTTCGAGAAGGCGTTTTCTCAATTTAAGCTCCTGATAGACAATCGTAAGCGTTATTTTTTCCAACCTTGCTATGGTCTTTGAGGTCTGTTTATAACTCGTGGGATGGCAGTGGAGGATAAACATATTGCCTGTGTCCTCATGCTCATCGGAATAGTAAGGCTGTAGGTTCAGCTCCAGCTTATCGAGAGCCGTGTGAAGCTGCGAGATGATATTCGTGCATGTCGTCGCAGGAAGGTGTAATAAGACGTAGAGCTGGACAGCATCGCCGCATTCGAAGGGGAGGCTTGTGAGGTAGCCTCGCTTCTCATCCTTTGCGAAGCTCAGCCGCTTCTCCAGCTTCTCTGCGCTCTTAAGCAGCTTTGCGTGAGTCTCATCTAGCTTAAGTCCTGTGGCGAAGTGATGAATGACAAGATGTTCTTCTTCATTCGTCATGACAACACTATCCTGCTTACGTGGGATGAAGATTTCACAGCCGTCCTGACGCGCAGCCATACAGGGAGAAATCAGCTTCCTCTCCAGCAGAAGACGACGCTGCTGCCAATCGAGGCTCGACATCTCAGCATGAAATGCTGACTTATAGCCATAAAGCGACTGCACATGAGGGCGCAGAAAATCCATGAGTCCCTGCCTATCCTCATCCGTGCTCCAGCCAGGGAAGCTATGCTCGCGCAAGGAGCGCGAGATGCGCCCCAGCGTCCCGAGTACGACATCGTTATTCTCGATGCTCGCTCGTATCCACGTATGGTTTTCTCTCAGTATGCTGTCGAGCTTCATGTTTCGGATTCTAGTTTCTTGAGTTCGTCACGAAGGAGTGCTGCTCTTTCGTAGTCTTCTTGGATGATGGCCTTCTTCATCTGGGTTTGAAGTATCTTTCGGCGTTGTGCCACAGGGACTTTTATCGTATGCTGCTTCGTTTCCTTAGACTCAGGGGTATCAGGGCTACTAGACTTAGTGATCTCGTCCGTGGCATCTGCATCGTAGTGAAGCACCTTTGCCAGCTTCGCGAGCTCGTGGCGGAAGGACGTATAGCATTCAGGGCAGCCGACACGCCCCGTACTGGCGACGGCGGCTAGCTTGAAGCGACAGTGTGAGCACTCCTTGAGTGATGCTATGCGTGCGCGACGATGAGGGCTAGGGTGTGAGTTCACAAGACTTTCGTTATTTTTTAATTTTTCGGCGATCTCGCGAGCGAGCTCGTCCACCTTCTTCTTAACGGCATCAGGGAAGTGTTCTTCCGCCATCGCGAGTGATTCGGGGTCAAAAAACCCCCTGTCCTTTGCGCATGTTTCGCAAAGAGACAACTCGGTTATCTCACTATTGACCACCTGCGTCAGAAATAAATGCGCAGGTCTCCCGCATATTTGGCACTTCTTCACAGCTGATATCATAGCACAAGTCCACCCTCTTGCCTAGTCTTAGTCGTGTCAGCAAGAAAAAAAACCAGTAACGAGATGCGTCTCTCGTTACCGGCTTTATAAACTTGAAGATTGATTGTTATCTTCTATCAGTATTATTCAGACCAGACGAGTACGACTTTCCCTGAGTTCCCAGACATCATCGCTTCGAATCCCTGCTTGAACTCCGTGTAAGGAAGCTCATGCGAAATAATGGGCGTGAGGTCGAGACCTGACTGGATCATGGACTGCATGAGATACCATGTATCGAACATTTCGCGTCCGTAGATACCCTTCATCTGAAGCCCCTTCCAGATAAACTCATTCCAGTCGATAGCAGAGCTACCGGGCTGAATACCCAGAAGTGAAATCTTCGCACCGTTAATGGAGTGCTTCAGGATGGTCTGCAAGCTAGCAGGCGCGCCGCTCATCTCAAGACAGACATCATAGCCTTCCTTGATTTCCAGCTTCTCACGAGCCTCTTCTATCGTCTCACGCATGACGTTTACCGTCACATCTGCGCCCATCTTACGAGCGTACTCAAGCTTACTGTCGAGGATATCGGTAATGGTCACGGAGCGAGCACCCGCCTTCTTACAGATAGCTACAGCCATCGCACCGATAGGCCCAGCACCTGTGATAAGCACGTCTTCACCGACGAGATCCCATGACAGGGCGGTGTAGGTGGCATTCCCACAGGCATCGAGTATGCTAGCGACAGACTCAGGAATGGAAGAATGCAGAGGAATGACATTCGTCGCAGGGATGCAGAGGTATTCTGCGAAGGCACCGGGGCGATTCACACCCACACCCAGCGTATTCGGGCAGAGGTGATACTGACCACGGCGGCAGTTACGGCAGGTATAGCACACGAGATGCCCCTCACCTGTCACGTAGTCGCCAGCGGCGAAATTCGTAACACCTTCCCCGACTGCTTCTACGATACCGCAGTACTCATGACCGACATGCATGCCGACAGGAATGGTCTTCTGAGCCCATTCGTCCCACTTCCAGATATGCACGTCTGTGCCACAGATGGAAGTCTTTCTTATTTTGATCAGAACATCATTGTAACCTACTTCAGGCTTAGGTACATCCATGAGTTCTAATCCCTCTCCAGCAGTTGCTTTAACTAGGGCTTTCATTTGCCGTTCATTATATCAATATGATTTCGTATATCAAGCCCTATTCTAGCAAAGAGTCGAAAAAACAATCATAACATCACAAGCACGTTAGTATCATATAATACAGACGCTTCGCCATCGTTCCCTCAGCCGCGAGAGCACCTAGCTGATGCAGGGATTCTTCCGCCGCAGGTATCATATCGAGATACCAAGACTTCTCCTGATTATAACCTATATTCGCGAAGGCACCGAGCACCTGCATCATGCGCTGCATGCCACAGGCACAGAAAAGAGCACGATCGACCTGCACCCCACTGAGTTCCTCCCAGAGAGCGAGCAGGTCGAGACGCTGCTCATAGCTGAGCCCCATGTAAGGGTCGAAGATCAGCGATGCGAGATCATACTCATAACGCCCCATGCGCATCCCCTGAAAATCGATCAACCACGCGTGATCATCCTTCATCATCAGATTCTGACTCTGGAGATCGCGATGGATGGGCATTCGTGGTAAGCTGGCGAGATCCTCTGCTAGTTCAATACCTATACTCTGCTGCAAGAACTCAGCCTGCGACTCAAGCGAGTATGAGCGATGGCGACCAAGGTAATGCTCCGCGAAGTAGCCCTGCTCCCAGCGGTAGAGTGACTCCTCGAATGGTGCTTGCAGCTCCCAGTCAGGACGCAGCGCGTAGAAGGGCAATATAGTCTGGAAGCAAGCACGATAACGCTCACGCAGCAGCACCCAGTCTTCCACAGCCTCTTGCTTATAATTCAGCAGATCCGTCCGCCCGAGATCATCGACGAGGCAGGCTCCATTCCCCTCCCCATCCTCCCAGTAGCTAATAATACGAGGGACACGCAGCCCGAGTGCGGCGAGCCCACGAGCAGCTGGCAGGAAGGAGGCATTATCCGCGCGCTCATTCGTCCACACGATGGCGATGACACCATAGGCACGCATGATAGTACGCCCAGATGCCCCCTGCGCCACGGGCTCAAAAGTAGCAGTATCGACAGAACTCAGCCCTATCCCTTCGAGAAGGGCAACGACGCGATCTACAGGCGATGTAGTCATAAAGACAAAATAGCAGCTTGTGAGGAAGTATTAACCCATACGGAAAAACTCGAGATCATCATCGTCCTTCTTCGTCGGTGCATTATTCGAGAAACGCTGCGGTGTCCTATCCTGCACAGGCATCGTCTGCGAGACAGCCATCGTGTTCGCATCCCCCGCTTGCACCGCGTCGTAGAGATTCACCATCTGGTGAGGGGTAGACTGACTGACACGCTCGAAGTCTTGAACAAAGGAATCTTCCTCCGCCTGAGCCGCAGTCACCGCAGCCGCAGCCGCAGTCGCAGTCGCCACCCTCGCTGGCTTCGCAGCGGCAGGCTGAGACCGCGTCTGAGTGGTCGCGCTAGTCATACGACTCATGCTCGTGGAAGGCATCGTGTTAATATACACCTCGATAGTGGCACCTATACCCGCGATGAGAGCGAGCAGGAATGCGACGTAGAGCGGCCACGCGGCATTAATAATGACCACATACTTGGCCTGCCACGTCATCACCTCTGTCTGGAGGTCGAGAGCCTGAGAAATATTCAGCACGCCACCCACCGCCAGAGCGAGGCTGAGTGCCCAAGTCATCCATGAAAAAATCTGCATACATCCATACTAACTCTTCCATCACTCTAGGTCAAGCATCAAGCAAAGTCATATCCATAGAAACATCAATTTAAAAAAAACATATTACAGACGTATATCTAGCTTGCCACTATGTACACTATATGCTAGATTGCCGAAATGGATATTCTCACCGTCAAAAACTTGAAGCGTTTTTTTGGCAGCGTACGCGCCGTAAACGATATCTCCCTCTCCCTCGCTGAAGGCATGTGCTCGGGTCTCATCGGGGCAAATGGCTGCGGAAAAACAACACTCCTGCGCATGCTCGCCACGCTAGACCTCCCAGACTCTGGCAGCATCAGCATGTACGGTGATGACATCATTAAGAATCCTGAGAAAGTGCGCTCCAAGATAGGCTGGATGCCCGACTACATCGATCCATGGCCGAACTGCACGGCAAAGGACTACCTCGACTACTTCGCCCGCGCCTACGGCTACGTCGGTAATGAACGCCTGAAGGTCGTCGAAAAATGGTCCAGCTTCACCGGCATCACGCGCTACAATAAGCGCAGCATGAAAGGTCTGTCAAAGGGTGAGCTCCAGCGCGTCTCCATGGCACGCATGCTCGTGGGGAATCCGCAGATCCTCCTCATGGACGAGCCAGCCGCAGGCCTCGACCCCGAAGCCCGCATCGAGTTCAAGCAGCTCGTCCGCGCCCTCCAAGACGAGGGACGTACGCTTCTCATCAGCTCCCATATCCTTTCTGAACTCGCCGAGATGTGCGACCACATGATCATGATGGACAGAGGACGCCTCCTCTACTCCGGTGTACCAGAAGAAATGCTCAACCGCGTACAGGAGAAGGCTGGTCATCAGGGCATACGCATGCGCCTGCGACCACTCGGTGAGCTCTCCACACTCAAGAGCTACTTAGACACCCGTGAGAACTGGGCAGAACTCGCCGAAGAGAAGAACCAGCTACTCGCCAGCTTCACAGGAGACGACGCAGCACTCGCCCAAGAACTCGCGGCCATCATGACAGCCCAGCCACTACTGGAATGCAGCCGCGTCGAGCTGAACTGGGAGCAGGGATTCATCGCCCTGCGCGGTAATCCCAGTCTACCTCCCGTCCCTACCTCGGCATCTACCACAGCATCTGTCTCTACCCCCTCCACTCCTAGCACAGACGAAAAGCCATGAGCACCGTAGAAAGCTTCATCCCCAAGCCTCCGAAAGCCGATGAGAAACGGCACTTCTCGGATAAGCTCCCTCCCAGCCTGATCAAGATCTATACCGGGCTTTGCAATTCACCTGCGAAGCTAGGCCTCATCATACTCGGACTCCTTATCGTAAGCATCAGCTTCTTGGGGTCCATAGAGTACAACTCAATCACGGATCGTCAAACCATGATATTCGCAGGTCTAGCAGCCTTCGGTATCAGCCTACTCGTACACAAGGAGCTCACGACGCGCAGCCGAGACTTCTTCCTCCTCACCCCGCTCTCAGGGCGGAGTATCGTGTGGGGACACTGGCTCGCTGTCATCCTACCTCTGTGCTGCGTGGGTGTGATGGTCTTCATTATTGACCTTATCACAGCCAGCTTAGGCGCATTCATGCAAGAGCCAGAAGTGCGTGATCTCATCACCTTAGACGATGCACTGACGACGAATCTGAACTCGACCTACCTGCTATCCTTCATCTGCTTCACGAGTTTCATCGTATCTGTGGCACATGCCATCGTCAGTGGGTCTAAGCTCAATAGCTTCGTGAGCCTCGCCTTCCTCCTCGGCGTTTTCACCTACACCACAAATTATAGTATGCTAGGCAGTGATTCCATTTACATGATGTTTAGCAAGGAGCCTACATTCTTATTCACCCAGCGTGAGGCGTGGATAGGATATGCTCTGGGAAATGCCCTCCTACTCGGTGCGAGCGCGCTCATGCTCACCATGGCGCAGCGACATTATGAGCCCCATGCGACATGGCGACCATGGGTCATGCGCCTCTTATCACTCATCCCACTGGCTATCATCACAAGCATCCAGCTCATGGAGGGGCTCACCCCTATCCTTCTACAGCCTCTGTGGAAGCTGGGCATGTGGATAACTCTCATCATCGCTACTGTGGACTGCCTCTACTTCGCGCCACGCGCAGGAGTACGCGAGATATTCAGCTCACGACTCTGGCTTGGGGCTATTTTCCTAGCGACGAGCTTCCTTCCACGTGAGCTGTTCCCCATCGCCCCTGAAATGTATGACTCTGCGGCGAACGACTTACTGACAGGCTTCACGACCCTCATCTTAGTACCGCTGCTCGTCATTAGCTTGATCTTTGGCGCGAATAGCCAGAAGGCTGGAAACTACCTCTTCCTCGGCATGCTACTTCTCGTTTTCTTCATTAATTTTTTAGATGAATTACTCCTCGACGAGACCTCCATACTCCTCTACGCGATCATCGTGCTGCTGCTCTACATCGCGAGCTCGGTATGGAATGGCTTCCGCGTCAGCTTTAATAAGGACTCTAGCAGCAGCGCTAGCGCAGGCATGAATCCTATCAGCAAGTTAAGCGACCTCCTCCCTGCTGACCTCGTGAAGAGCCTCCGCCAGTACGTAAAGTCGCCAGTGAATATCATCTTCCTCGTGCTGATGCCCTGCCTCCTTTATTTCACCCCCAATGATCAGAAGATCATCAAGTTCCTAGCTCCTCTATTCTGGATATTCGCCTGCGTAGGGATCTCATTCGTCATCGGCACTCATAATAAGAAAGACCTGAGTGAGAAGGGGAATAACTTCTTCATTCTCACCACTCAGAGCCCCATACGCATCGTGCTTAATCAGTGGCTATCTGGCATGATCATGGTCATGATTCTATCCGCCATCCTCTTCCCCGCTTGGCTGGACGGTGTCGATCAGAGCGTCGGATATATCATCTACCTCCTCAGCATCGCCGCTGTCCTACTGAGTCTCATGCTACTACTACAAGCTTGGGGCGTAATATTTAGATTAGGCATAGCCTGCATCTTCGCCATCTCTTTCTATACAGTCTCGGATACAGAGACCCCCATTCCGATATTCTTCACCACCCTCGCGGTACTCATGACAGGATGTTTCCTTCTCATGGCACGACGCTTCTATGAGAGCAGCGATAGGCATAACATGCTTCCTGTACGACTCATCTGCGTCGTCATCATGTTGCTCCCAGCTATCATAGGAAATGATGAACATACGAAGATCTTCTTCTCCTGGCTCGGTTTTGAGTATCCTGTGATCGTGTCTTACACATCCGTGCTCTCTATCCTTCTGCTGGACTGCCTCCTGAAGCGTGATCCTCGCCACTACCGCTGGAGCGGTATACGTGAGTACGTGCACGGTCAAGGAACTTTCAGCAACATCCTTACGATGATAATCCTGCTTATCGTGGGCAGTGCTGCTATTGGTATCCATTCAGGAATAATCGCAGCTTACACATGCGCTATCATGCTAAGCTACTACCTCACGATCTATGTAGTTTCTGCTCTATTCATCGTCGAGCTCTCCACCACCCCATACAGCGCGCGCAGAGCACTAACATTCGTACTCAGCGCCATCGGTATATCGGTACTCATTAACGCGTTTATTATAACCTCCTATAGGTTTGACTTAGGATACGATTTCACACCGAGCAACACCCTCACGCAGCATAGCTACGCACTGGATCCAGCGTACCATGACAGTGCGTTCTTCGAGCCCTTCGCCTTGCATGCTCATCTTTTTCTCGGCTCCCTATTCCTCGTGGCAGCCCTCATTGTTAGCTACAGAGGACAGAGATATTACCGTGTCAAGAAAATATCAGAAGCCCAATAAACATGATTAAAAAGATACTTCTTACGATGGCGACCTTCATGGTCGCCATCCTTGTCCTCCTCCTCTTCTTCCCCAGCTGCACGGTGCGACAGTTCATCTACCCTGGGAGGCATCAGTCCGAGGGAGATACACTCTACCCCGAGCGCATGAAGCAGCATGCCGTCACCTTCACCGCCTCCGACGGCACGAAGCTACAAGGCTGGCTCTATAACAGAGGACGAAGCGCGCCTCTTGTCGCCCTCTACGGAGGCAATGGCATGGATGTCGCCATCCTACGCGACATGGTCGAGGCAGACACTTCACGCTCCTACCTCATGCTAAACTACCGTGGCTACGGACACAGCGAAGGCGCGCCCTCGCAGCCCGCCCTCGTCAGTGATGCCTGTGAGGCACTGCACTGGGCGAAAGCGCGCCTAGGCAGCCCTAGAAGCACACACCTGCTGGGCTACAGCATAGGATCAGGTGTCGCCATGCAAGTGGCAGGAAAGGTGGGCGACGGCATAGACAGCATGGTACTCATCTGCCCCTTCGACAGCCTGCAAAACACAGCGAAGGAACACGCAGGAGCACTCATCGCCTTCCTGACGCGCCATGATGCCTATGATAGTGCCGCTATCGCACCCTACATTCACTGCCCTGTCACCATCATCGCTGGACGACAGGACGACATCGTCTTCCCCGTGCAGACCGAGCGACTCGTCGAAGCCTTCCCCGAGCATAATAAACCGCAGATACACTGGTACGATGCGACTCATTACAATATCTTCGTGCAGCGCGGCTTCAACAGACTGCTTAATCAAGGGTTGAGGTCAAAATAAGTACAATAATAAAACAATGAAAACACTATTCTATCTCATATTCTTCACCTCAAGCATCTTAACGCAAGCGGGTGATTTCGAAAAAATACGTCAATTGCGTATCGAACTCTCGTCACAGGCTAAGAACATGCCACTAGACTGGAGTATTCCCCCCTTTGCTGAACCATCTCCCGATGAGCGCAAGTGGAGAGCACTTCACGATGCCATCGAGCAAGAAATCATTTCACTTGTACAGCCTGAGCTGACGAAACTCAGTGTACCCACCCATTTTACCCCCACGCGCTACGATCAGGTCTACTGTGTTCAGAGCAAGAAGATAATCCCGCCAGCTCATACTCCGCCTTCTATTCTCCATCTTTTGGAAAATGACGCGGCAGAAGGCTTTCGCGTGGCTCACATCACACGCAGTCATACTGGACAGGTGCTAGCTAGTAATTCTTACACCTATAGAGGAGGAGTACTCCATCCATATGGTATGATAAGGGTGTCGACAGCTCATGTGCTGGAGGAGGATCGAGAAGATGCCATATATATTATCGGGCATTTTCCGCATGCGCAATCACAAGAACCCAAGATGACAACAGCCGAAAAAGCCCAACAAGGAAAGAACTGACTCAGATTAGTCTTGCTAGTTTAAGCTCGATAGTGCATCATTAGACCGTATGAAGCAATTTATCATCCCCGCCCTTACATTCTGCGCGCTCGTCGCACCTGCACTCCAAGCCGCACAATGGGGTACAAACATCCCAGAAGCCGTCAAGCAAGCAGCCGCTGAAGAGAAAACCGTCATCGTCGTCTTCACAGGATCTGACTGGTGCCCTCCCTGCATCGCACTGAAGAAGAATGTGCTTAGCACCGAAGAATTCGAAGCCTTCGCTGAGGATAATCTCGTCCTCGTCGAGCTCGACTTCCCACGCAAGAAGCAGCTCTCTGCCGCCCAGAAGCAGCATAACGACTCCTATGCCCAGCAGTTCAAGATCGAAGGCTTCCCCACCGTCATAGCCCTAGACGGCGACGGTGAAGAAGTCGGCAGAACCGTAGGTGGAGCACGCAGCGTCGATGACCTACTTGATAATCTCGGGTTTGAAGATGTAGAAGAAGCGGCTGAAGAAACCGACGGTACATCAGCCAAGGAAATCATGGCCCACATCGAAAGCCTCGAAGGAGACTACCAAGCTATCAACGACTACACCGTCGAGATGCTGAATAAGGAAGACGTCGAGCTTGGCAAGGACGTAGACTTCGTCCTCTACAGCTTCTACATCCACTCTTCGCTCTCGCTCATCGAATCACAAGAAGAAGCCGCTGAGCTGCGCACCATGATCACCGACGACATCATCCCCTACCTCGGTGAAGATTACGCTGAAGCCACAGCTGACTGGAAAGAAGTGGTCGATGCCCTCGCTGACGAGGAAGCAGTCGAAGAACTCATCAAGCAAAACGCCGCTGAATAAGCGCGTCGTATCTAAAAAAAATCCTCACTATAATGCGCTGCAAGAAGACTGTCTTCTTGCAGCGCATTTTGAATTCAGAGATATCGTTTTAAAAATTTCTAGGCAAATTGGGGATTGACATTGTGAGGAGAAGAGAGGACACTATCCCGCATGCAATGGAGTCGCGTTAGGCAGGTATTATTTTTCATTTTAGTAGGAACATCACTTTTCATTTCACCCGCACTGGCTCTTTTCCTCGGACTAGCTTTCGCGCTTCTTCTCGGAGGTGCTAAGCAGAAGATATCCGCGCATCTGCTCAAGATAGCAGTCGTCGGTCTCGCGCTTAATATGAACATCGTCGAGTCCCTACGCTCCTCATGGGATGGTATCATGCTCACGATCTTTTCTGTCTTCCTCGTCATGATACTGGGTATACTCTTCGGACGCTGGATGCGCATCGGATCTAATACGGCTTACCTCATTTCCTCGGGGACTGCCATCTGCGGCGGTAGTGCGATCGCGGCTATTGCCCCCGTGATCAAGGCGCGAGATGAGGAGATCTCCGTGTCCCTCGCTGTCGTCTTCACGCTGAATGCCCTCGGCATGCTCAGCTTCCCCACTCTCGGTCACTTACTAGGACTCAGTGAGCAGGACTTCGGCATGTGGGCGGCTATCGCGATTCACGACACAAGTGCTGTCGTCGGTGCGGGGAAGGCTTACGGCGAGGAGGCTCTGCAAATCGCCACGACGGTGAAGCTCAGCCGCGTCCTCTGGATCATCCCTCTGTCCCTTCTCTCTCTCTACCTGATAAAAAAGCAGCAGAGCGCGGCTCAGCAGTCAGATGAGGCAGTGAAAGCAAAGGGGATTTCCATCCCTTGGTTCATCATCTTCGTGATTGCCGCGATGTGCCTGAATACTTACGCACCGCTTCCAGAATCCCTCGCCTACGGGGTGAAGACGTGCTCTTACGCGCTCTTGAGCTTATCGCTCTTCCTGATAGGTTCGACGCTGTCGCTGAAGGTGCTCAAGAACATGGGCGTGAAGCCCCTGCTGCTCGGCATCGCCCTGTGGATCATCATCATGCTGGGCTCGCTGCTCGTCATCCTCGCGTCCTGAGAAGGGACGCAAGGCGCGTGCGTTTTTAATGGTCACTATGCTGTGATTTCGACGAGATTCCCCTCGGGGTCTCGTACACAGCTCTCGTAGTAGCCATCGCCTGTTCTGCGTGGCTGGCTGTAGACCTCATAGCCATCAGCTTCGAGGCGACGCGTGAGCTCGTCTACCTTCGCCTCACTCCCGACGCTGAATGCGAGGTGAATGAGACCTATGCGCGCGGGATTCAGGCTCGACTCTTCGAGCTCGGAGAGACTCATGATCTCCAAGCGAGCCCCATCACCGAAGCTCAAGAAATAGGACTGGAAGCCCCTATTCACGTTGTGATAAAGCTCGTTGGGAATCGCATCGAAGTAGGTAATATAGAAGCGCTTTATCGCCTCTATATCATTCACGTACAAGGCTACATGTTCTATTTTCATCGGGAACTTTTCTAAGGGTTAAGCCATCATATCGCGTATCAACCACGCAGTATAGCCTGCGTACACGAGGACAAGGATAGTTCCTTCGATGCGTGTGATACGTCCGACACTGCCCTTCCTGAAGCTGTAGCAGAGCAGGAAGAGAGCCAGCGTGAGCGCGCCCATGACAGGCATGTCGCGGTAGAGGGTTTCTGAGGGGATTTCAAATGGCTGTATGCTGCCCGCGATACCGACGACACCGAGGGTGTTAAAGATATTCGATCCCAGCACATTGCCAAGGGCGATATCATGCTCTCCCTTACGTGCTGCGACGACGGATGAGGCGAGTTCGGGAAGCGAAGTACCGATGGCCACGATGGTAAGCCCTATCATCATGTCACTGATGCCGAATATCTCGGCTATTTCCACCGCACCCCAGACGAGGAGGCGGGAACTGCCGACGAGGAGGGTCAAGCCAACGATGAGCCAGATGATACCTCTTTTCAGAGGCATGCGCTGCACTTCTTCTTCGCCTTCTATTTCCATTTCATCACCGAAGGCATCGCCCTTATCCTTCATGCCATGGTAAACGGTCCAGCCCATGAAGAGCGCGAAGACGGTGAGCAGAATACCCGCGTCGAGGCGTGTGAGCTCCAGATCAAAGATCAGATAAGCAGTCAGTGCTGAGAAAATAGCAATGATGGGTAGCTCCTTACGCAGCACGGAAGACTGCACGATAATGGGGCTCACGATGGCGGTAATACCGAGAATGAGCGCGATATTCGCGATATTAGAACCGTAGGCATTCCCCAGAGCTATCCCTGGACTACCGTCTGCGGCTGCGAGCGCGGATACGAGCAGCTCGGGTGCCGATGTGCCGAAGCCCACGACGAGCATGCCTATAAGCAGGGCTGGCATACCGAGGTGAAAGGCAGTAGATGCAGCTCCTTCTACAAAACGATCTGCACTCCAAACGAGAAGAATAAGCCCAATGATGAGGGCAATGATGGCCATAGTCATAATGATAATAGTAACTCGCCGCGGCGAGGGACGCAGAGTATAGCGTGATTTTCTGTAAATGAAAATCCTAAGTTGAAAAAATATCATAAAAAAGCTGTGAGATGGGCACTTTGTAAAAATAGAAGCTTCGGATTTCGGGAATTTATTCTTTACCTCACAGAATCATATGCTAGACTGACTAGAGTAACTATTTTTCATCTATGCCAGCATCTCCCCACTACGCTCTCGCCTGTGACTTCGGCTCATCAGGAGGAAAGATCTACCTCGGCTGCCTGCAAGACGGGCACATGACAGTAGAAGAAGTACACCGCTTCCCCTGCCAGCCTGTACGCCTCGGTGAGCTCTACTACACAGATGCCCTCTACCTCTACCAAGAGATGCTCAAGGGCGTGCGCAAGACCGTCGAAAAAGGCATCACTCCGAACTCCATGGCTATTAACACATGGGGAGTCGATGTCGCCTACGTCTCAGCCAGCGGTGAACTCCTCGCTAATCCTGTGAACTACCGCAGCGAGCGCACACAGCACACCGCGGAGAAGCTCGCCACACTCGGGCTAGACGCGCAGACACTCTACACGCGCACAGGACTCGCGCCCATGCCCTACAACACCCTCTTCCAAGTCTACGAAGATGCCGTCGCGCGCCAAGACATCCTATCACAGGCGAAGAGCATGCTGTGGCTTCCTGACCTATTCGCCTACTGGCTAACAGGTGTCATCTCTACAGAGCCCTGCATCGCCTCCACCAGCCAGATGATGGAGGCACAGAGTGAGAACTGGGATGAGGACATCCTCAGCCAGCTTCCCTTCGCGGGCATGGCGGACATGCTCCCCCCTATACAGCCAGCAGGCAGTGTGAAGGGCATGCTACGCGCGGATCTAGCCGAGCAGCTAAACTGCGCCCCCTTCCCCATCATCGCCGCCGCATCCCATGACACAGCCTGCGCCGTGCTTGCAGCCCCGCTACAGGACGCGAACTCTGCCTATATCTCTAGCGGCTCATGGTCACTCTTTGGCCAGCTACGCGACACCCCCATCACCACAGAGGCCGCACTAGCAGCAGGCTTCGCGAATGAACGAGGCTATGGGAACACCGTACGCTTCTTAAAATCCATCAACGGACTCTGGACACTCCAGCAGCTACAGCGTCAGTGGGCTATCAGCTTCGATGACATGGAGAACGAGGCACGCGCCGCGATGGGTAGAGGCTTCATCGTCGACGTGAGCGATCCCGCCTTCTACTCCTCCAGCGACATGGAAGCCGCCATCATCATGCATTGCCAGTCACATGACCTCGCCGTCCCCAGCACACGTGGTGAAATCACCGCAGCCGTCTACGAAGGACTCGGTCAGGCACATGCGATCGCCGTAGCAGAACTACGCGAGATCACAGGTGAAGCCGTCAGCAGCCTGCACCTCCTCGGCGGTGGCTGCCGTGACAGCCTCTTCTGCGAGACCATCAAGCGTCACGTAGGACTCCCCATGACATTAGGACCTATCGACGCGACCGCCGCGGGCAATCTACTATCCCAGTGGATAGGTCAGGGACAGCTCGCCTCCATTGAAGAAGCACGCGCCTGCGTCACCCGTAGTTTTTCCATTAAAAGCATCTAATTAAATACATTTCCCAAAAATTCACCTAAACCACACAGAAAAAATCTATGACAGATACATTATCCATCCGACAAGACATCATCGCTCATTGCCTCAAAATGAAGGAAGAAGGGCTGAACCAAGGAACAGCTGGTAACATCAGCCACCGCGTCCCCGGTGGCATCCTCGTCACCCCATCAGGCATGCCCTACGATATCATGCAGCCAGAAGACCTCGTCTTCATCTCTGACGCAGGCGAAATCCAAGAAGGAAAAGTCCCCTCCAGCGAGTGGCGTTTCCATCACAACATCCTCATGTCGCGCCCTGATTGTAATGCTGTCATCCACTCCCACTCCCTCTACGCGACCATGGTATCCATCCTTGGCATTGATGAGCTCCCAGCCATCCACTACATGATCGCGCTGAGCGGGTCAAACGCCATCCCCTGCGCTGACTATGCCACCTACGGCACAGAAGAGCTCAATCAGAACATCCAGAAGGTCATGGGTGATAGCAAGGCCTGCATCCTGAAGAACCACGGACTCGTCGCCGCCGAAGCGAATCTCCAGAAGGCCTTCGTCCTCCTCGCCGAGACAGAATACCTCTGTCAGGTCTACATGGGTGTACGCGCCGCAGGGCAGTTCACCACACTCCCCGATGACGAGATCAAGGTCGTTCTTGAGAAGTTCAAGAACTACGGTCTCAACGTCAAGCACGAGGGTAAATAATCACACACACATACCATGAAACAAAACTCAGAAAAAACGCCCCTGATCCAGCCTGGCATGATGCTAGGCTTCCTCATGCTCTCCTCCTGCTTCGCACTCTGGGGACTACTCAACACCATGACTGACAATCTTGTGCCAGCATTCGCAAAAATCTTCATGCTGAATGCCGAGATCTCCGTCATGGTACAAGTCGCCTTCTACGGAGCCTACTCCGTCCTAGCCATCCCCGCAGCACTCCTCATCAAGAAGTACAGCTACCGCCACGGTATCCTGATCGGACTAGGCTTCTACGTCATCGGCGCGATGGGCTATATCCCAGCCGCAGCCATGCAGAATTACGGCATATTTCTCGTCTCCATCTTCATACTTGCAGGTGGACTCTCCGTCTTAGAAACTACCTGTAATCCATTCGTACTCGCACTCGGTGATAAGAAAACAGCCATCCAGCGACTTAACTTCGCACAGGCTTTCAACCCTGTCGGTCTCATTACTGGTCTCATCCTTGGGAAATACATCATCCTCTCACGTCTAAACGACGCCAGTATTGAGGAACGAGCCGCCATGACACCTGATGCACTCAATAGCATCCGAAACTCCGAGCTCTTCTGGCTCAGCGTCCCCTACATCAGCCTCGTCATCATCGCCGTCTGCATATGGTGCTACTTCTTAAAACAAAAGATAGAACTTAAGGACGAAGGCGAAGAAATAGGTCTGAAAGAGAACTTCCGTAAACTACTGACAAATAAGAACTATACCTTTGGGGTCATCGCACAATTCTTCTACGTAGGTGTCCAGACAGCCGTCTGGACATGGACGGTTAAGTATGTCGTCATATTGAATAATGTTAATGAAGCCACCGCGGTTCAAGTCAGCTTGTGGGCCATAGGATTCTTCATCGTCATGCGCTGGGTCTGCACGGCTCTCATGCGCTTCATGCAGCCCGCATTACTCATGCTAGGCTTCACTGCCCTAGCTCTTGCTCTGTCCTTTGGTGTCATTTACTTCCCCCCCAGCCTATCCATCCCCTGCCTTGTCGGTCTTTCTGGCTGCATGTCACTCATGTTCCCCACCATCTACGGTTTAGCCCTTGATGGGCTACCAAGCAGCGAAGTAAAGCTCGGAGCCGCTGGCCTCATCATGGCCATCGGTGGTGGAGCACTACTCTCCTACCTCATGGGACTACTCATCGACAGCGGCGCTGCGAGTTTCCTGACCCCCATGTACTCTGGTGCTGAAGCATGCATACGCAGTAGCTTCATCATCGCCACGATCGCCTACATCATCATCGGAGCCTACCCCCTCTACATGATGCTCCGCGAAAACCGCAACAAATAATTCTCATTACAATTAAGCAATATATGAATACTACATATCGTCAAGAAACCCAGCTCCCCACCATCGGCATCCGTCCTACCATCGACGGCCGTCGCCTCGGGGTACGCGAATCCCTCGAAGAAGTCACGATGCAGATGGCGAAGTCCGCCGCCGCCCTCATCGAATCTAGCCTCCGCCACCCATGCGGAGCACCCGTACGCTGCGTCATCGCTGACACCACCATCGGCTGCTTCCAAGAAGCCGCTGCCGCACAGCGCAAGTTCCAAGAAAACAACGTGGGACTCACCCTCACCGTCACCCCCTGCTGGTGCTACGGCACAGAGACCATCGACATGACCCCTGGCACACCTAAGGCCATCTGGGGCTTCAATGGCACAGACCGCCCCGGCGCAGTCTACCTCGCAGCAGCCGCAGCAGCACACGACCAGATGGGCTTCCCCGTCTTCACCATCTATGGAAAAGACGTGCAAGACCTCGGAGACACCACCATCCCCGCTGACGTTACAGAAAAAATCCTCACCTTCGCACGCTGCGGCCTCGCCGTCGCCACGATGAAGGACCAGTCCTACCTCAGCCTCGGCTACGTCTCCATGGGCATCGCCGGCTCCATGGTCGATGCACAGTTCATCAGCGACTACCTCGGCATGCGCAGTGAATTCGTCGACATGTGCGAGATCAAGCGTCGCCTCGAAGAAAACATCTTCGACCCCGTCGAATACGAAAAAGCCCTAGCATGGACGAAGGAAAACTGCCTCGAAGGCAAGGACTGGAACGACGAAGCCTCCCAAGTCACCGCTGAGCAGAAGCAGACAGAATGGGAAACAGTCGTGAAGATGACCCTCATCATGCGCGACCTCATGAACGGTAACCCCCGCCTCATCGAACTCGGCTACGCCGAAGAAGCACAGGGGCACAACGCCATCGCCGGTGGCTTCCAAGGCCAGCGCGCATGGACAGACTTCATGCCAAACGGTGACTTCAGCGAAGCCATCCTGAACTCCTCCTTCGACTGGAACGGCATCCGCCAGTCCTACGTCGTCGCCACCGAGAACGACTCCCTGAACGGCATCGCTATGCTCTTCGGACAACTCGTCACAGGCACAGCCCAGCTCTTCGCCGACGTACGCACCTACTGGAGTCCAGAAGCCGTACAGCGCGTCACTGGTAAGTCACTCACAGGCCGCGCCAGCGGCGGTATGATCCACCTCATTAACTCAGGCTCAGCCTCCCTCGACTGGACAGGTCAGCAGATGAAAGACGGCGCACCCGCCATCAAGCCCTTCTGGGACATCAGCGAAGAAGAAGCCGCAGCCTGCCTCGGAGCTACGAAGTGGGGTGCTGCCGTCCGCGAATACTTCCGCGGTGGTGGCTTCTCGTCAAACTTCCTCACACGCGGTGAAATGCCCATGACCATGGCACGCATCAACCTCGTGAAAGGCCTCGGTCCCGTCCTCCAGATCGCTGAAGGCTGGGCAGTCGATGTCGAAGAAGACATCCACACAAAGCTCGACGTCCGCACGAACCCCTCCTGGCCCACCACATGGTTCGTCCCACGCGTCACAGGCGAAGGCAGCTTCACCGACGTCTACTCCGTCATGAACAACTGGGGCGCGAACCACGCCTCCGCTAGCTACGGACACGTCGGCGCAGAGCTCATCACCCTCGCCTCCATGCTCCGCATCCCAGTCGCGATGCACAACGTAGACAACGCGAACATCATGCGCCCGAAAGCATGGACAGCCTTTGGCACGCAGTGCGCCGAATCTGCCGACTTCCGCGCCTGTGAGAACTTCGGTCCACTCTACGCGAAGCTCGGACGCAGCTAAGAGGATAGAAAACAACTCATACAAATCCCGCTTCTACGAAGAAGCGGGATTTTTTGTCCATACCCCGCCCCTAACCAGCCCGCCCCTTCTGCCGTTCTTATGTCATTTTCAAGCTAACAATTTGACAAAGTGTAGCAAATAAGCTTAAATAGAATCATTCCTTACTCAAGAAAACTTGACATAGGATATCTCACACATAACCAAATTATATCACATATGAAAAACATCATTACACTCCTCGGCATCACCGCCGCATTCGCCCTCTCCAGCTGCTGCATGATGAAAGACGCAGACTGCAAAGCAAAGGACGGAACATGCAAGAAGCAAGCCACAGCCTGCACCTGCACCCAAGAAGGCGGCACATGCACCTGCCCTGCTGGACAGTGCGCCTGCTCGGCAGACAAATGCGCTTGCAAGAAAGGCGGCTGCAAGAAGGCCTAATCCATCTAGCAATACATCTTTACACAAGCTCGCTTTCCCACAGGGAAGCGAGCTTGTCTTGTGATAAAAAGAAAGAAATAATAATCTACGAGGAAGACACAGCTTCCGCACTCTCCTTCGCGTTCTCCTCCTCAGCCTTTGCCGCGAGAATATCCCTCAGCTGCTGCATCCCCAGCTGCGCCCCCTCCATGATATGCTCGATGGGATTAGGCACAGCACAGCGCGCAGGAGGTGCAGGATCGACCATCCACACAGGCACATGATGGCGAATATAAGCCACGAGATAAGACGCAGGCGACACGGCGAGAGAAGTACCGACGATGACGACGAGATCCGCCTCCTCCATCAAAGGAATCGCTTCCTTATACATAGGCACATCCTCCCCGAAGAACACGACATAAGGACGCAGAAGCGATCCATCGTCCGCGCAGTCCTTCATCTTCTGCTCCCATCCTCCGATGGGATAGACATCATTCACATCCGCACTACTACGCAGCTTACGCAGCTCCCCATGGAGATGCAGCACCTTCGAGCTACCCGCACGCTCATGGAGATCATCAATATTCTGCGTGACTATCTGCACATCATAAAAACGCTCCAGCTCCGCGATAGCCACATGCCCCGCATGCGGCTTCGCCCCGAGCAGCTCACGACGACGGCGGTTGTAAAAATCAATCACAGCCCTTCTATTATGAAGCAAGGCCTCAGGCGTACACACATCCTCCACCCTATGCTCTGCCCACAGCCCCTCTGCATCGCGAAAAGTAGCCAGCCCACTCTCCTTACTCATCCCAGCCCCAGTAAACACAAGTAACTTCTTCATTCCCCCATCATACACCACCCTCCAGCCCAGAAACAAGACAAAAGCCACCCCTCAAGCACCAGAAGAGCCTAAAAACAGCTAACAACACCCCAAAAATTGAAAAAATCGAAAAATTATCAAAAAAAAGCTTGCGCTCAGATCCACTCTCCGCTATAATCCCCTTGCACCCATTAAATGGGAGCGTACGAAAGCTAAAAAGCCTAACGCAGGGATAGCTCAGTGGTAGAGCGGCTGTTTTACACACAGTTGGTCGGGGGTTCGAATCCCTCTCTCTGTATAACGCATTAAAAGACTAAGAGCCAACAACTTAAATGAGTTGTTGGCTCTTAGTCTTAATATTTGAGCGAATTATTTGATTTCGAAAGTGCGTTTAAATCGTGACAAATATTATACAGGATCAGATGTCGATTTTTCTACAATAAAGGATTGTAGGAAGATACCTACGAACATGGCAAACAGGGAAAAGGAGATGAGCATGTTGTTAAAGATACGAACGCTTTTACCACCTAGAGGGAGTGACACTTCAGTGACGATCGCGTTGCGCGCTTTATTCTCGATAGGGTTCAGCCCACAGAGTAGATTAAAATAATTGACGGTTTTATTGTATTGCTTAACCGCACTATTACCCGCTTCACTTTCATCAGCAGATTGATTCTTGACATAACTGACAAAGTTCTGATCTGCTTTGTCATATGTGTAAGTTTTTGTTTGTTCGTCGAATACTCTCGCTTCGACAAAATGCTCCAATTTATCATTACTTTGGAGGTAACTAGAGGCAAAATAGGTCATAGAGATGATGCCTATAATGGTCGAATAGAAGAAGGCAATGAGCGCAAAGTAGCCAGTATTGAATAAGCGCCGCCATCTTCCGAGATAAGGATTGCGCTTCGACACCTCATGAAAAAGAAATAAAATAGTAACAAACAATAAAATAGAGAACATTATAATATAATCTTCTTTATCAAAAAATGTCGAGACGATCGTACCATCTATGGAGAACGGTATCCATGCGGCTGTGATGGCGGCAATCAGCCTCACGTAGCTGATATTTAATAAGGTGATTTTACTAAAGGTTTTTCTTTTTAGTAATTGGATAACAATGTAGATCGCTACAGGGAAGAGTATAGGAAATGCCGCTATCAGGGGGAATAACCCATTGCTATCGCCTAGATATGTTTGCAGCCATTCTGGATCGCTCATACAGAGACTGCAAATGACGAATCCATAGGACATAAGGAGTATAATATGTATCCAAGAGAATACACTTGCAAATCTGCCTGTAACTATCATATAAAACCCCGCTATGTCATATTTCGACAAGTACCACAGGAGACTTCGATTAGCGGTGTCAGCGATACGAGAAGCTTGTATGTCGCTTTTCTTTTGTATATTCCGATTGATCTCTTGTTTTATTTTTCTTGAGGAACAAAGTTTGTGGTATGCGTGTGATGTGCTCAGAGTGCTGCTTGACTGCATGAACGGTTTTCCATACGTACTGTCCAGTTCATCGGTAGGATTTCTCATCCAGCCTGCGGAGAATTCGAACACTCTATCTGCTCTAGGATCTGTGATCGTATCCACCCACCTCCGCTCTGCTTCTACGTATGCTGCGAGGTGTAGAAAGCAGGCCTTTGATGTAGTCTCATTTTCTGTATTACGTTTAGCGAAAAGTGACGCTATTTTTAAGCGAATGAATTCAATTACTCTGCGAGCAGTTTCTTGCATCGTGGTTTTTGTATTTTTGAGAAAGTTTACGATCTTCTCACAAACCTCTTTTGCACGCGTCTTATAGCAGAGTATTTGATGATCTGGATGTTTGATACTTGCTGATAAAAGATTACGCTGATAATAGTATTCAGCTTTGTTTCTGATAGCCTTGAACAAAAAGTTATCACAGAGTCGTGAGTACAGTGGAATGAAATATGCGCTGGATAAGAAGACATGAGTGTGCTCGGCATCATATAAAAAATCCAAAAGTAGCTTTTTCAAAGGAAAGCACTCAGGTGTAAAGTCTTTGAACTCTTCTGAATTTGAGTAGGTCAATTGCTTCATGATAGAGGGTCTACCTTCTATCTCTTTCACTTTTAGTTTATACTTGCTGAGATCGATCGTTTCGCGCTGTGTATCTAATAGATTTTTGTGAAGGCTTTCTTGATCTGTTGTGGCAGTATCGATTGAAAGTGTCAATATGGGACTGTTGGTGTGCTCTATATTGAGCTGCTCATGGCTAACTTTCTCGTCTTGCTCGTCGTTGACTGTGAGGTGGAAGTAAAATGATATTTCATGACGTGATATACTCGCATAGATAGGATACTTTAAATGTGATACCGGATTTTCCGTATCGTAAATTTCATTGATGATAGCACGGTAGTTATAGTAGATAATACCTTGATTAGGTCTGGAGAATTTTTTATTGAGCGAGAAGAATATTCCTGTGTTCATAAATGTGTATCAAGCGTTGTTATGTTGGATGTATTCCGTGAGATAATTTTCTATCATATCACAGATATCGCAATTCGATACGGGCGTCGAGTTGTTGTTTTTAGCTTTGATCTGCTCAATCGCTGTATTAGCTTCTTTCAGGATATGACGGATGCACATGTACTCATGCCACATAACGTTAGTCTGACTAGGATTACCGTAAGCAACGAGATAAAGTAGGTGCTGCAGATGCTCCCAGAATGTGTGTCCATAGAATTTCAGGTCGGGGAATAAACTGCGTACAAGCAAAGAGCCTTTCTCTGTCACTGGATCTTCTTTAGCGTTTGTTGATTTATGGGAACATTCTCTCTCGTTAGAGAGATCAAAAAAGTAATCCTTGAAGAGCTTATTGTAGTGCGATTTGAGTGTTAACAGAGAGTTGAAGTTCTTCACAGCTTTCTCCTTTACTGCATCTGTAGATTGCTTTTCTGTAGATTTCCCTTCAGTAGATGAAAATATTTCGCATAGATAGTCAATGACAGTGATGATGCCGTCTCCCTTAACTATTCCAATATCGGTGAGTTCTTCTATCTGCCTATTGAGCATAAAGTAAAAATTGTTTTTAAAGAGCTGTGGTGTAATTACAGGACAGGCACCACGTTCTGTATGCCAAAATTTCTCGCTGTAGTGCATATCATGTACTCGAAAATCTTCACGAATTGCAGAAGAAAAGGTCGATATGAAAAATATCCAGAACTTATTCAACGGCCCACGATTCGCGATTGCTTGACGTATATGCTTTTCATGATCTAAATATTCAGATAACTGCTGATGGCCTTTTGAGGGGGATTCTATATCTGCATCACAGAAGTTCCCTATATGCCTAGTAATTATTTCAGCTGTATCACGAATACTGGTTTCGCCTCCTGGGTGATTATGCACCTTCTCTTTTAAAAAATTCTCTATATGTGTGCGTAAATCACTCGTTATGCGTTCATTGCTATCGCTATCTACTTGAGTCAGAGGCGCTGATTTCTCAGATTTAACCGAAACACGTCGACAGGGCTCAAGGTATTCCACGATTTCTTTTAAGAGACCAGTGCCATAACTGTGTTCACTCTTCTTTTTTGATTCTTCGTCGTATTCGAGAAGATAATCAAGTAGTAAGATATCGTATTTTTTCTGACTTAGTTTTAATTTTGCATTTTTTAATGTGTGTGAATATTCAATATAAATTGTTGATTTATCGGTTTTCTCTGTATCACTTTCTGCATCTTTTACTCGATTCTCATTCTTATTACCATTCGTTTTGTTGTGTAAGATAACGATATTGAAATCATCTCGTAAGAGTGATTCTATAATTTTTACCTTATCAATGCTATGTTTTATAACATCACTATTCACAGTCGCTTTATCATCAATAAGTAAAACCCTTATTTTAAAAGGGTGTTTATTCGTCTTCTGCTTCAGACTAGCTAACTGATTGTTTGCTCTTTGCTTACTGTTTTCTTCTGAACAAAACGGAAACGGAGTGATTCTTTTTCCTTGACCTGTATCATAGTTAACAAGTCGTGAGTTCGAGCATAACCTAGAGTTAAATTCTCTTACTTCTAGTGCATTTGCCGTTTTGTAGACATTAAAGTCTTTTGGGAATAGATCTTTCAATGTATCAGGAGAAATATCCTTTTGGGCTTCATTATCATCTATTTGTACATACCTCATCCAAATACTACTATCGATATAGCGAGCTCTGGGATCTAGGGATGTAAGTGAAAGTTCATTATCGTGGCTAGACTCAATATGACGATTTGAACTTACTAGTATAGGCATTTGCGTCAGCCTTTTTATTCTATTTATTTTGTTTATATACTTATCATTGGCTTTATTGACCAGCATCACACCATCTATAAGTTTTGCTAAATTCGGCGGAATAAAGCGTTTTTTCGCCTTCCACGCATGATGATTAAACTCAATGATCTGATTAAATACGGCTAAAAACTGGAACTCTAGCTTAGAGCTGAAAAATAATTTGATGCGTATATATTGCTCAGATTCCCCATTAATATCCAGAGTTCCAAGAGAAAAATCTGCAAACTCATCAGATATGAGCAAGAAATTATTTAATATCGCCTCAATTTTCTTTTCGAAATTCTCTTCGGAGCTCTTTATTAATTTATTATTAAGTACATGTTTGTAGAACATTGATGCGTCGCCATGCTGAGAAATATAAACATGATTACTCTTGATCATTTCTCTTAAGCGATTATCCTTTAAATGACTCAGCGTTGCTTCCGTCGAGTTTTCGAGATTAATGCGATAAATGCCAAGAAGTTCTTCAGTCACAACGATACCGCGCATTCTGCGATCGAAAATATCCATATCATGAGCAAAAAGTTTAAATTCCAATTTTTTCTTATTTATGCCATTCTTGTTTATGTTATCTTGAATAATTTTAAATAAAATTTCCAAAAATTGATGCTTCGCGGCAACTAATGGAGTCCCCTTCTGATTCTCCGCATCTGTGTCAACAGAATCAAAATTAAAAGGTTCTTTGTTATACCAGTTATGTGTAATATACACATTGGTATCTTTTATTTTTCGAATTGTCCCAAACAATTTGAGTAAAGGCTCTTTCTCTAGTGTAACATCGGGATTAATATCTTTGTATTTCTTTATTGCAGCGTCGACAATGTCATTTAATAATTCTTCTTTTCCTTTTTTGTCTAAAGACACAAAACGAGTGTATTTATTCGATACCACATGATCTTTGAGGCTTTTCATTATAGAGTCTACAACAAAATTTTGCGCGCACAGAAAATCCCAAAAAACCTTATTATCGAATAGATTTATTTCACATTTGGCATCAAATAGATTTTTCTCTGCATCAGGTTCATTTAGCAGAGCGGCATTAGAGCGGTAGGTGGTGATGAGGTAGACGGTCGTTGGTTCTGTATTTTCAGAATTAAGCATAGCGATATAAATATTAAGTGTTTTTTGTTATACATGTAACATTATTCACTCTATTTGTCAACAATACATTATGGTAATACGTCTAATAGTATTTAAATGTTCCGATCGACGAAGACTATCCGAATACTTATGACTGGGCGCACAAGTCTATTGAAAAATTAGCAGCTTCGGATTTTGCAAGCACTTTGGATGATAATTTACGGCGTTTGGGTGCGCATAGCGAGCTATGTAAGCCCAAAAAGCTGTAAATTCTCGCCAAAATGCAGCAAAAGTCGTGCTGTTTTGTTCATTTTCGAGATCACCATTCTGCACGGACTAATTTTACAAGGTCATCCGTAGGTAATCTACTTCGCACTGCTGGAGCTCCTTGAGACGTCTGATAAAGACCTGCTTGAGTTGTTCATAGCTGAGCATAGGGATCATGAGGACGGGGTAGCTGAGATTCATCTCACTGAGGAGGTAGCGGCCCATGCGCGTTTCTTTGCGCAGCATACAGTCCTTGAGATACTTTGATGTTTTTCCCAGTTCTGCTGCAATCCCCGTCTCACTTATGATGTCGAGGATGTTGCAGAAGAGATGAGGATTGCTAAAGATGGTGATCTTCAGCATCGAATTGACGATGTCTTGATGCTTGTGGAACTGCTCCAAGTAATATGCCAACTGCCCTGGGCGTGCGCTACGAGCATAGAGCACGGCGATCACGGCTTTTTGGACGTAGCTATTTTTAAATTTATTGAGAAATGATTTGCTGAGTAGATCTGCGCAATGGGCGGCACTCTCCGTGATCGCAGGATACTGCTCTACGAGATAATCTCGATGGTAGTAGCAAAATACCGTCATCCAAAACATCTTGTTGAATAGCAGACTACGATCAAGCTCCGCATAAGTATGGGAGATAGTCTCGCTCATCAGGATAAAATCCTGTTTCTTCGCCTGCTCCGCCACAGCATCGTGCCGCTTGTAATGTGCGAGGTAGATGGGGAATGGGGTCAGCTCGGCGACATCGACGAGGGGTAATTCGTAGCTTTGCTTGGTATCGAGATACGCGTCACGTTGTAGCTCCCATTCATCGGATATAAGATCTTGGAAAAATGACTCAGTGCGGCACAGGCGCGCGGATAGAAGAGTGATGTTCATGACTTAATGAGTTTGCTGATTGCTTGGGTAAATTTGGCAACGAGACCATCACCTATCTCATGGATGATACTGTCGATTGACTCAAACCGTAGCTCCTTGATGCCTTTTGCTTTTAGCAGCGAGATGATTTTTTCTTCACGCTCGTTGCTGGGACTCAATTGCTCGATCTCAAGCTCAGCGTCAAGGACGCTTTGATTTTCCTGATCGATGTCAGCATCCATGAGATGGCTACAGAGCAGATGCATGAGCTGCTTTTGCAGGGCTGCATAGAGGTAGAGATTGACGAGGTGATCCTTGGTGAGTAGCTTGGTTTCCACCTTGTTGAAGACAAGCTCTATCATGGAGGGAGAGAGGCGCGTCGTGTAATCCTGTAGCTGCGTCTCATCTATCGTGACGACGAATAAATTGTAACTTTCCTCAGACTCCAGCTCGCATTTAATCATACGGGAGAATCCCAGCATCTGCCCTGGCTGGACAACGATTCGCTCCTTGCGTTCATCGAAGTAGGTGGTGAGCTCCTTGTTCTCTGCAAAGGATATTGCGTCCTTTGCCATGATCATCAGCTGAATTTCAACGCTGCTTTCAAAGGAGATTTCTTCCTTGGAAATGAAGAGGGTTGAAGTAGAGCGTTTGCGTTGGAATGTGAGGCCGTTTAAACTTACATAAAAGCAGTCCACGCCCTTGAGTACAAGGAAGAGCTCGGCTCTGCCAGCAGCGAGGTGTTCGCGGAGAAAGGTGGAGCTTATCAAGGTGTTAATCTCAAGACGGTAGCCATCGCTCTGGTCACAGATGCTGATTTCAAAGGAAAATTGTGCGGCTTTGTAGCCTTTTTTAGAATCGTCGCGCAGGACGGGGTAAGGAAAATTGGCCGTTGTGGTGTAGATCATGAGGGGATGGGATGTATCGTGAATCAATGCTCAACGACGAATTCGTACTTGAGGTTCTGATTCGCTTGTGGATGAAAGAGCAGGCGCAGTGACACGCGGTTGTTGATGATCAGGGTATCAATAGAGTCGGGCTGTTCCGTGCAGAAGGAGGCTGGTTCAGACGACGAGTCGGGCACGATGATGCGCTGGTAGATCTGCTGAAGGTTGAGCGGCTGACCTTCTTTCTTTCCCTCCCCATTGATGGGGGTGAAGCGCACGCGGCAGGGCTTGCTCACTCCCCGCGTATTCACGCGCAGCTCTATATCGTCTTGTCCATGGGCGACGAGTCTATCTACCGAGCTCTCTCTCATGGCATAGTGTCGGCGTTTTCTACCCTGCCCATCAGGAGCACCCGGTGTAGGCTGGGCTGGTAGCGCACGTCGTCCCAAGCCAGAGCCTGAGGGCTGAAGCGGCGCTTCTTGTCCACGACTCTCATCTGTAGACTCGCCCTCGGGGGCATCATCGTCGAGCTCGTCGGTGTAGATATCATCGAGCTCTTCGCAGGGAATGGTCTCTCCGACAGCAATCATCGTCATAATCTTGTTCTTCGGCTTTATCTGTTTTTTTACCTTTCTGAGCACAGAGCTAATGCCGCGCGTGGAGCGACTGTAGAAGATATCGGAGGTGTCGAGATCTTCTGATTCGACGACATCTCGTTGGAGCTGTTCGTTGATGCATTCGGCGACGGCTTTTTGGAGTTTATTGAGAAAGCGCTTCGCGTTCTCCTGCTCCTTGCGCTCATCTAGCATCTTGGGGTCGAGCTGTGTGTGTGATTTGTTTTCCATGGACTTCAGGAAAATATCTTCGTCGTAAGAATCAGGGATGAGCACACCGCAAAAGGGGTGATGCGAGCAGGAAAAGGGGCTGCTGTGTACACTCATACCCATGCGCCGGATCACGCTAGTGCAGCCCGAGGCAATGCTGCTATCCTGCGTGAGGTAGTAGGTGAAGCGGTGGATCGTGCCCGTCTTGTCCTTGACCTCTATGGGGAAAAACGAGTCCGAATCGTAGGCCTGCACGTAATAGCGAGTGTAGTTAGTATTTTTCTTCTTAGAGCTGCTGTGAAAATCAAGGGGGAAAAAGACCTCGTCGCGTATGTAATCGCGTAGCGTCGTCTGATCCAGCGTGCTGCCATTGATGTCTACTGTTAGCTCTCCCTTGAGCAGCGCGATGAAAAAGGAGTCGCACACCGCACGAATGAGCTGGCGTGTGTCGTCAATGGGGCACTCGCACTTTTGCTTCTTGGATTGATTGAGATCAAAGTAGCTGGGGCGCACGAAGGGGATGACGATCTTGAGCCCGCGCTCGGACTTCTGAAAGAGCGGATGAGTCAGTGTATTGTCAATAGCCGAGATGGTGATGCTTTCTGCTTTTTTCTTGAGTCCGAACAAGCCTGAGCGCTCTTCGCTGCGCATAGCGAGCAATCCCGTGCGGTCATGGTTTACTCCTTCGTGGCTGTGGTCGATGAGTTCGGCGGTCGCGCCGTATTGGCTTGATGTTTCGTTGCGATTGATGAAATAGGCGAGGTTGAGCTCGGAGGCGGCGTTGGAGGCTATCTTCCCCACGCCATGGGAGCCGCCACGCCGCAACTCGGCTTCGTAGTTCTCAAGGGTGGGATGCCAGCCCTTGCTGTAAGCGTAGGCCTCCCAGTTCACCGAGGAAAGCCCCGTCGTGTTGCTATCTTCGAAACTAATATAGCGGCTCTCAGGCTGCGCCATGGACTGCTGCATGACGGCTATTTTCTTCTTAATTTGCTCATTTTTACCTTGGAGCACAGCAATATGACTCATGAGTTCGTGAATATGAGGCAGCTCGTCCGTGGCTATACTTCCTGTATTGATACGCACCTTGACGCATGAGCAGTCGGGGTGTCGTGCGTCAAGGGAGTTCTGGATATTTTCGCGAACGAGCCCTGAGAGCTTATACTTGTTGAAAGTTTGGAGCAGTTCGTCGGGAGCGTAGTTGCTGCAACGTTCTTTTCGCGGAAAGTGCCAAGTGGTATTCCCTTGTTGGAGATCAGACATGTGAGAAAGAGAGGTTAATGAAGCAATCTATGGATTATATTTCCGAGCGGTATCATTGAATTGGGCTATTTATACGTAATATTAGCGATCTATTCAAGTATAAAGATTCATATTCGAATTTTCGGATCACTTTCATTTCTGCTAAAAAGCGCGAAACTTACCTTAGAGAATAAATCACCTAAATTCGCATTAAACAGACTCTGTTTCTCTAATTTATGCAAGACCTTTGCTATTTAGATTCGATTTATCCTTGTATTCACGATGAGTGTCATGCTATAAAATAATATTCTGATGAAGAGAACCAGCATCATTTTACTTGCCTTATTTACTACAGGCTTCTGCATGGCAGAAGTCGAGGGTGCGCACGAGCCTCCCCTCCCCCCGAAAGCTTCAAATCCCAGCCCCTCGGATGACAGCTACCTGATCTCGCAGATAGATATGTCACGAGACGATTACCTACGCGACGCATCCATGCTCGACGACGTACGCGTGAAGGCTCGCTACTCGGGGTCATTCTCATCGCCGCAGGCGCAGGAGCTTCTTGTGGTCTTCTCCATAGACAATGTCCCGCATGTCGCAGGGCTGGGACGCGTGATTCTCGTGGTCTTCGATACGAAGACGCGCAAGCCCGTCGCGCAGCTATCACAGATGGGAGACAGAGTAGACATCCACTTCTTACCCAGCGCACAAGGCAGCACCATCATCTTCAGCCTCACGACGATGATACATCAGGGCTATTTTAGCTACGGCTACGTAGGCCTACAGCTCCAAGGCAAGGAATGGAAATACATCCCTCTTCTGGATAAAACACTTCTGGCGAAACTGATGGATGGCGCGATGCTCCACTACAAGGACGGGAATCTGGACATCCTCACACAGAGCTACGATGAGAACAGACATCGCAGCCTTCGCCTGCTAGCACAGCTCGTCTGGGATGAAAAGGCACTGCGTTTCATGCCCCTATCACCCTCTGCACAAGCTCCGCCCCTACGTGGCTATAAGGATCTATCGGAAGAACCACTGGAAAGCCTCCTCGATGACAGGGAACGAGAGGTCATCCTCCAGCAGCCGAATTCTCATGCAAAAGAAGCAGAATCTATCCGCTACGAGCTGATAGAAAAGAGCAGTCATGAGACCCATGTCCTGCGCTTTAGCTATTTACCCAGCGTTCCCTGCGACGACTTAGGGCATATCCCCCTTTACAAAACAGACATCATCACCATTAGAAAATAAAGAAACATGATCGCACAAACATATGAAGAGTGGGCAGCCCATGCCCAAGACAGCCCCGAGGCAGCCTTGAAAATGTACTTCGATGCCTGCTTCACCTACATGAACCTCAGCACACGTGATGAAGGGCGCAAGATGCTTGCCCACATCATGAAAGCTGATGACAACTGGGATAAACGCCCCAGCTACCAGACATTTGCCTCGCGCCTCAAGGACGCAAACTACCATCACATCCTGAAGAGCTTCGCGAAGGGGACATCTCCAGAAAATGGCTATACGATGAATCCCGATGACTACGAGCTCGACATCGTGAGCCAGACACCAGAGAGTGATTATCTGCGCGTGCTTCTAAAGAGCACGGGGGCGGATTCACCTCGCATCACCTGGGTGAAGCAGTATCCCGATGGGAAGTGCTATGTCGTCAACAACGCGGGCACTTACTCAGGCGTGCGTCCACCAGCGCAATAAATACGGTAATATGAGCTTCATTTGGAAGGAAAAGACACCGTCTGTTTCAACCAAATGAAGATACATGCCCCAGCAAAGACGCCGTCCTTGCATCCTACCAGAGGAACTTTCCTCATCACCTTCGCTATGCTCAGGCCGTCCAAGAAGTGTCTTGGATTTTTTCCTCATCTCCTTCGCGAACGCGAAGGACAGGCGAGAGGAGTCTCGCCTTATCTTCGTCTCAAATCGCAGTGCGATTTGTGTCTCATTTTGCTCTTCCGCAAAATGCCCTCTGAACTCCCATTTAGGCATCGCTGTATTCCCTTAGCGTCCGTCTGCTTTCTTCAAGATAGCAGCGAGCTGCGTCTTCCCCTGCGATTCGGCAAGACTCAGAGCACTTTCTCCCTTCTTATTTTCTAACGCTGGATTCGCACCGAGATCGACGAGGCAGCGAGCGATGGCGAGTACCTCTTCAGGATCACTATAAGCACCGCTCATCTGTACGAGTGTCGTGAGTGGCGTCTCACCACGATCATCCGCCTGATTCACATCGACATCCTTCGCGCGCAGCATCTTGATGAGCACGACGCGTGCAGGTACACCATTAATAGGAGATGCTTCTATAATTGAGCCTGCCTGCAGCACGCTGAAATAAAGATTACGCCCGAATTCGCCCAGCACCTTCGCATCAGCCCCAGCGCGGAGGAGCGCGTCTACACACTCGACGGATTGGAGACCACAGGCATGAGCGAGAGCAGTCTCTCCATTACTCGTTTTCGCATGAGGATCAGCCCCTGCGTCTAGGAGCAAGCGGGCGAGATCAAGACGCGCAGTGCTGACTGCGGACATAAGAGGAGTCCAGCCGCTATCAGCCATGGCTAGGCTAGGGTCAGCCCCCGCCTTCAGCAGCAGTGCGACAATCTCAGCCTGAGCAGGTGTATGCCCACTGCAAGCCATGATCAGAGGGGTGGCATAAGGATTATCTCCATATAGATCATCCTCCGTCAGGATAGGCATGTAGTTGACATTCGCACCAGCAGCTATCATGCTGGCTACGAGCTGCGCATCTCCTTCTAAGATCGCATCGAGAAAGGGTGTAGATCCTAGCTCACCTTGCTTGTTGACATCTGATGCTACCAGTCTTACACGGGCAGTGGCATGAGCACTCAGTGGCATGATGCCTGCTGCCAATAAGGGGAGAGCGTTGAGTAAATTCTTTATATTCATGACAGTGCTTTCTGTGATGATTGAATAAAACTACTTTGGTTGAAGTTCTGCTACCTTCTGAGCCGCGTGGTCATCGCCTGATTCCGAGGCCTTCTGATACCAGTAGAGAGCCTTCTTTTTATCGACAGGCGTGCCATTACCATTTTCATAGTAGGCTGCGAGGTTGAACAGTGCGGGAGCGTAGCCCTGATCCGCAGCTTGCTGGGTGTATTTAAACGCGAGTTCGGGGTCTGCCTTCACGATCTGCCCCAGCATATACATCGTCCCGAGCTGCCATTGTGCAGGAGCACTGCCTAGCTCAGCCGCGCGGATGAAGAGCTTCATCGCCTCGGTCTCACTGTGATCGACTCCCATACCGGAGTAGTAGCACAGGGCGAGCTCATAAGTGGCTGACGCATTCTTCTCCGCCGTGTATTCGAAGAGCATCATGACACCCATAGGAACAGCCCTCTCGACTCCCTGCCCATGCAGGTAACAGAGAGCGAGCGCGGTCTTAGCCTCAGCATGCCCTGCGTCGGCAGCCTTCTGGTAACACTCGAATGCCTTCGTCGCGAGCTTGTCATCGTTCTCACTGGCGTAGGCACGCGCCTGATCGTACAGGGCGTTCGCGTCCACCATCTCAGGAGACTCAGCCAGAGCACCCTGCGCCCAGAGGGCGCAGAGCGCAAGGATAAGAGGCTTTTTCATAGGTGAAAAAAAATCACTTAGAGATTCTTCAGCGTGACAGTCGCGCCCGCCGCTTCGAATGTCGCCTTCAGCGCATTAGCTTCCGTGTCTACAAGCTTCTCAGAGAGAACATAGGTGACACCATCGCCATCTTCTACAGAATCCACAGCCTTCTTCGCGTCTCTCAGACTCATGCCAGCCTTATAAGCACGCAGAGCCTTGATGACATCTATCTTATTCGAGCCGATGTCACTGAGCTCCACGCTGTAATAAACGACGACAGGAGCTGGTGGTGGTGGAGGCGGAGCTGGAGCAGGTGGTGCTGGAGCGGGAGCAGTCGCAGGTGCTGGATCTGCTTTTTTTGTCTCTTCCTTTTCTTTGCATGAGCTGAGCATAAATGCGGAGAAAAGAGCCAAGGTCGATACTGATAGTATTGTTTTCATGTTATATATTCTGGTTAATCCACTTCATAGTTTAATAAAAAATACTTTGTATGCAAGCATTTAATTGTTTTTTCGCCTTATTTAAACTAACAAAATAATACAAAATATAAAAAATAGGGAGGAGGAGCTTATTTTGCATAGGGCTCGAAGATAGCAGCCACGTCCTTCATGATGCTGGGAAAATCATCAGGGTAATCGCTTATATGGATTTCATCCCCATTCCTGTAGTACACACGGATGGAGAAGCTGTTTATCTCATCTGTCGCGTAAAACTCAGGCGGTGCAGGCTTTTTCCATTCCTTGAGCTTATACTTGCTAATCAGGGGGAGGAGCTGCTCTTCTAGCTCGGCGAACTGCTCGGGCGTGAGGGTGATCTTCTCATCAATATCCCTATCGGTGAGCGTGATAACGAGCTTCTTAGATGCGGCGTAGTAGTAGATTTCATTCCTGCTATTTTCTGCCATATGATTACCCGTCACTCGGCTGAGACTAAAGCTACGCAGTGTGGAGGCAGGCTTTTCGGCAGCCGTGGGCTTCGCCACCGTAGTGCCACAAGAGGGTGCTAAGGCACAAATCAGCGTCGTTATCAGTCGTCGAAATGTTATTTTCATCATCATACTCTATAAGATAGCGCATAGAATATTCATTTTCAAGACAAACATGCAGAAAAAAGCATAACAACCCAGCCCCCTTCAATATCAAGTAACAGCAGCCAAATATCACAATTATAATATTCGCTTCGTAATTTTTTTTACGATTCATTCATTTTTTATCTTGCCATCATCCGCGATTACACGTATAATCCCCCCGCACCCTGACATGCTCAGGGCATCAATATAAGCTCGGATGGCGGAATTGGTAGACGCGCTAGACTAAGGATCTAGTGGAGCGATCCGTGGGGGTTCGAGTCCCCCTTCGAGCAGAAAAAAGCCGCAAGCACACCTTGCGGCTTTTTTGTGTACGACGCACAGCCAGCTTTTGGGGTCAACGCTTTTGCATAGCTTTTGGCTTGTCAGTCTAGCTCGCACAGGCTACAATGCTGCCACACGCATGATTGATTACGCCCCCCTTATAGAAAAACGCCGCGAGAGACACACGGAACTAGAAGAACTCATCGCTGATCCCAGCCTCTTTGATGACCGCAACCGCGCGGAAGAGCTCATGCGTGAACACCGCCGCAGCACCGAACTCCTCCAGCAGTGGAACGAGCTATGCGGTCTGCGCACCCAGCTGGAAGACAACCGCGAACTCATGTCCTCCGAAGACGAAGAGCTCATGGAAATGGCCGAGCTAGAAATAGCCGAGCTAGAGCCCCGCATCGCCCAGCTAGAGCAGGACGTCCAGTACAGCCTCCTCCCCCGTGACCCTACGGAAGACAGAGACGCGCTCGTAGAAATCCGCGCCGGTACAGGCGGTGATGAAGCATCCCTCTTCGCGGGCAACCTCCTGGGCATGTACCAGCGATACGCCGAAGGCCGTGGCTGGAAGTTCGAGCTCCTTGACGCGAGCCCTAGTGCCGTCGGAGGGTTCAAGGAAGTCACCGCGCGCATCGCCGGTGATGAAGTATTCCGCTACATGAAGCATGAGAGCGGTGTACACCGCGTGCAGCGTGTCCCTAGCACAGAGACACAGGGACGCATCCACACCTCCACCGCCACAGTAGCCGTACTCCCCGAGGCCGAAGAAGTCGACGTGACCATTCGCCCCGATGACCTGCGCATCGAAACCTGCCGCTCCGGTGGCGCAGGTGGTCAGCATGTGAACACGACAGAATCAGCCGTGCAGATATTCCACCTACCTACAGGCATCATGGTGCGCTGTGAGCAGGAACGCTCGCAGATGAAGAACCGCGAGACGGGCATGCGCATCCTACGCGCTCGCCTCTTCGAGATGAAGCAGCGCGAAGCCCAGCAGAGCTACTCCGACCAGAGACGCGCCCTCATCGGCTCAGGCGGACGTGAAGAAAAGATACGCACTTACAATTACCCGCAGAACCGCATCACCGACCACCGCATCGGCTACACTGCTTACAATCTCGACATCGTCATGACAGGCGAGATAGACGAGCTCGTCGCCCGCATGCAGCAGGTGGAGATGCAGGAGCGCATGCATGAGCTCAGCTGAGTAATGAATCACCCAGCAAGAGCCACCCCTTCCCCCTTATTCCATCATGAAGACGGTACAAGACATCCTCAACTCAGGCACACAGTACCTTGAAAGTCGCGGATGCAGCGATGCGCGTTATTCGATGCAGAGCCTGCTCACCCACGTCCTCGCGAAGGATAAGACCTGGCTCTACCTCCACTTCCAAGACCCACTGGACGACGCACAGCTCGCACCCCTGCGCGACCTCCTGCGCCGTCGCGGTCAGGGTGAGCCCCTCCAGCACCTGCTCGGAAGCGTCGAATTCTTCCGCCGCGAATTCCGCAGCGACGCGCGCGCCCTCATCCCGCGCCCCGAGACCGAAGAACTCGTCGAATTCGCCCTCGGCAGACTACGCACGAAGACAGACCTACGCGTGCTCGACATGGGCACAGGCTCAGGCATCATCGGCATCACACTCGCCCTCGAACTCGCGGAGCACAAGCCCGAAGTCACCCTCATCGACATCTCAGACGCCGCACTCAGCCTCGCACTGGAAAACGCCACGCGCCTCCACGCGAAGGTGAAGACCTACCGCAGCGACCTCTTCTCCCTCTGGAAAGAGCAGGACAGCGACAGCCACAGTCTCACCCCACCAGAAGGCTTTAACCTCATCCTTGCGAATCTACCCTACATCCCCGATGGTGAGCGCCCCGAACTCGCACGTGAGCTGGAGCACGACCCATCACTCGCCCTCTTCGGAGGCGCAGACGGACTCGATGTCATACGCCGCTTCCTACGCGAGCTGCCCAGCTACGCCGCCTCGGAAGCCCTCGTCCTCCTCGAAGTAGGACATGACCAAGGAGAAGCTACACGCGCACTCATGGAAGAGCTCGGCTACACAGGCACAGAAGTACACTGCGATCTTAACGGCATCGCACGCTTCCCCATGGGCTACGCCCCCTTCAAGGAAGAAGCCAGCCCCGAGTCGACCGAACCAACCGACTCAGCAGAGACAGAGCAAGCAGCTCAAGCAGCAGAGCCTAGCTACCAAGAAGAACAGGAAGAGAGCACCCCAGTCGCGCCAGCCCCTGCCGAGCGCGAAAGCCTACGCATGACAGGCTTCGACTCCGAGGACAAGTACCCCTTCTAAGAAGCGCCCTCCCCTCCCTCTCATGTCCAGCCACGCCGACGAAAGCCTCATCTACCCGCGCATGAAAGCCTTCATCGCGCGCACAGCCCACATCGCCCTCATCGCCTGCTGGGCGAGCAGCATCTGCGGACTCCTCGCATGGCTACCCTTCCCGCCGAGAGAATTTCTCGCGCTCATGGACCTGCAATTAATATTCCTCATCCTACTGAGCGCATGCCTCGGGATACTACTCCCGTGGTGTCACCTTGTCCTCCTCTACGCATCAGGATTCGTCATCACGCGCTACCTGAGCAGCGTCGGCATCATCCTGAGCCTACTCACGCTCATCAGCTTCACCTACAGCCTGATTATGAAGGAAGCCCTCATCACGAATCAAGGCACCCTCCCCATCCTCACCAGCCTACTTGTCCTGATAGGCATCGTTCTCAATTTTCTCTCCTTACAAGCCCTCAGCTGGCTGCACCGCATCTACCTGCTCTTAATACCGCTGCTCTACCTCGTCAGCTACACGAGCTCGCAGGTAAAAGCGAACCTCGTAAGCAGCCCCGCCACCCTTCTCTTACTACTCGTCAGCTACCCCCTACTCAAGGGACTTAAAAGCATAGCACCACGCATCATCAGCCTCCCGCCAAAGGAAGACGAAGAATCCGAAGACGACGAATCCAGTGAACATAGCGCATAAAGAGAGCTCCCCCCTCCCCTGCGCCATCACACCTTCTTACGCGCCCAGCGCAGACCAGAAACCATACGTGACAGGATGAATGCCTGCACAAAGAGGTCAAAAATATACAGGCACCAGACACCAACGAGCGTCATCGTCTCTGGCCAGAACTGATGCCACAGCGTCAGCACCCCGACACGGAAGAAGCCCATGCAGATGAAAGACACCATCATCACGCGCTTCGTATCCCCAGCACCGCGCAAGCACATGCGGAACACCATCACCATCGCCAGCACAGGCTCAGCGACGAGGAACACATACATCAGCGGCACAGCCCCCTGCATCACCTCGACAGAACTCCCTGAGAAGAAACCGACAAAACTCTCCGCAAACAGCGCAAAGAGAATCCCCATCGACCCCATCAGCATCACCGCATACATCAGACATCGGCGCATCGTCTCCAGCGCGAGACGCGAGCTCCCACTACCAATATACTGACCGACAAGAGCCGACCCCGCAATCCCAATCGCAAAACCCGGCAAGAAACTCATCGACTCCACACGTATCGCCACCGAATGTGCGCCCGTCGCCACCGTCCCCAGCGTCGTGATAAGCCTGAGACCATAAAACTGAATCGCCCATATACCGCCTATCTCCAGAGCCTGCGGTAGACCTACATTAATAATACGCTGCTGGAAGCCCCACACAGGACGCATCGCCTCTATACTCAGACAGAGCGGTGGAGCATAAGTCTTCCCCCTCGCCTCAGCATAGCCATCGAGATCCTCGCCAGCAAGCTTCGACCTCAAGCGACGACCACGCGCCAGCATCAGCATCACGAGCGTCACCGCGCCGATCATCCATGGGATAAGCATCCCCCAGCCCAGACCTGCGACATTCCACTCCAGCTGCACCGCGAGCACATAACTGAAAATAATAGCTAAACCATCCACCAGCAGCATAATGAAGAAAGGCGTCTTCGTATCCCCCGAGCCGCGCAGCGCCGCATTCATCGCGAACACCACACCAGAGAACACCGCCACCCAGCCCGCGACACGGATATACTCCATCGCAAAGGCGTAAGCCTGATCACTCAGCTCCAGCACCTGCCCCAATAGGAACGGAGAAGTCGTCAGCATCACCACACTAGAAAGCACCCCTGCGACCGCACCGAGCACCGCCGCCTGATTCGCCGCGACCTGCGCATCCTTAAACTGCCGCGCCCCCGAGAGACGACTCACGAGAGCCGTCGCCCCCGTCGCCACCCCCGCTTGGATGAGAAAGCCCAGCCAGAGGATAAACCCCGCGACCCCAATAGCCGAGAGCACATCAGCCGAGCTATCCTCAAGCCCGCGCAGATGCCCCGCGAGGCGATAAGAAATAGAAGTACAGAGAAAACTCAGCACCTGCTCTAGCAGCGGCCACATCGCGATCTGCACAATCTGACGAGGCAGACTCTTACCTGCAAGCTTACCACTCAAGCCGCCCTTCGCCATCGCGATGCGCAATTTTCCATCTCTACCTTCGCCTATACCCATAACGTGAGACCAGTCTAGCACACGCCCTGCCCCCTGAACAGCAGAAATCTCGGCAGAAAAAATATTAGCTAAAACACTTTCACCACAAACACACTAAACACACAGACTTTATACACATGAGCAACACAACACCCATAAGCGACACCTAAATGGGAGTCCAGAGGGGCGCGCTCCTCTGGCAGGATGCAAGGACGGCGTCCTTGCTGGGTTTGGGCAAAGCCCAAGGAAAAGCCATGCTCGCAGAGCATGGCCGCGTCAGTTTCACATAACGTGAAGCCACATAAGCCCGCAAAGCAGACCCAGCATCATCTCCACATCCGAAACTGACGCACCCCTTACCGCGCGCGACAGCGCGACACTTATCTTCCGAGGCAAACGCGAAGCGTCCACACAGAGAAGACACGAAAACAAGTCCACAAACAACCCAAGAGTCAAGCATATCTTTCGATATGCTTGACGAGCCGAGAGCAAGAAAACGAGATTCACATACATCCCCAAAACAAAGCTAAATATCTCATATACGAACGTAGCCCCCCATAAATGAATCCTTGCTGGGTTTGGGCAAAGCCCAAGGAAAAGTCATGCTCGCAGAGCATGGCATCGTCAGTTTTCTCATAACGCGAAGCGTCCACACAGAGAAGACGCGAAAACAAGTCTACACACATCTCCAAAACACCCTCACCATGAGCCGAAAAAAGAAAGCTCAGAAAAAAAACCACATAAAAATCTATTTTTATATTGACATATCCATAGATTTCACCTATACTCTGCGCACCGCAACAGCGGTAACGCAAACAAAGCGCTCATAGCTCAATTGGATAGAGCATCTGACTACGGATCAGAAGGTTTGGGGTTCGAATCCCTGTGAGCGTGGTTCTTCAAGAAAGAAACAACAAAAAACCGACCTTTAGCTAAAGGTCGGTGTTTTGCTCTAAAGAGCCGAGAAGAATGCAAACACACACGGGGGCGTCCTGGTTTCGACTGAATGCTAGAGATGCTGGCTGCATGTGGAGGTTAATCGGTTGGCCTCCTTAAAAAGCCGATTAAACTATTAAATGCCTATTCCTCAAATAACGAATACGCAATGGCTGCTTAATTAAGCACCCGGGGTCAAGCCTAGATGCCTACTATAGGTGCGACCCTCAAAACTAGTAGGCAGGTAGACAGTGGTGTACACGCGCTGTCTATGACATCCACAGAGTACTAGCTAGGTAGAAGGCCGACACAGCGCGGACCACCAGTGAAGCAGCAAGCTGTGTCTGAACATGGAGACGCTCGTATTAACGGTGTTCAGGACAGGGGTTCGACTCCCCTCGCCTCCACTCCCTCAAAAGGCTGGTAACATAAGTTGCCAGCCTTTTTCCAGTTTCGCCTAATCGCCTCATTTACAACACGCCAAGCCTCACTCCTTTGGCTCGCCATCGCATACCCCCTAAGCCTGCAGCAAACCGCGAAAACGCCCATTTTATGCAAAAAGGACTCACGAGCACTCGTCTGGCTTTACATCACCCTACCGAGACTATAAGGGGTTCAAACACACCTAAAACCTTAACCACAAACACCAATCACCTCAGAACCCGCGTACTCTGGCTTGCATTCTCATTTCGAGCCGATTCCTTCCCCTACTCGTTTAGGATTGCTAGCCTACCATTGCTAGCAAACAAATTTCAGGCACGAAAAAATGCAAGAGACACACAGCTAGGGCGAGCGCAGCTTCTAAACTTCAAAATTGAAGGGCAAGCAAAAGAAAGAATAAAAAGCTAATAGAAGAAGCCTTAAATACAATATTAGAATAAATCCATATTTAGCAAAAAAGTTGGACTGCATAGCAGTCTCCTACTAGGTGGTGGCAAATGAAGCGCATTTGAGAGCCAGCTAGAGCATTTTGAAGGGCGAGAGTTTCGAAATCGGAGGATTAGGGAATCGCTGGAATCGGCATAAAAAAGGCGGTTTTAGGTGCAAGCCTGACAAATCGAGTTTTGAAGATGAGGGAACGCTCTTGAATAAAATTTGACAAATCGTCATTATAAATCTATAATTATGGCGGTTTCTAAAATCCATCGCATGACAAAGCTGCAAAGTAAGATAGAAGAGCTCATTGCTCTCGATAGGCAATTTAGTGCCACAGAGGCAAGGGCAAAGGGTGTTAGCTCTAGCCTGCTTGCTTATTACTGCCATATAGGCAAGCTAGAGCGCGTTGCTCGTGGTATCTATGCTCCTGCGCATGCACCGCTTTCTACTTATCATGAGCTAGAGCAGCTCAAGCTTAAGAACTGCGATTTTGTGCTCTGCTTGCTTTCAGCCCTGCACGTTCATGAGCTTACGACTCAATCCCCTACTGCCTTTTGGCTCGCGCTTGCTCAGGGGGTGAGGCTACCGCAGATGGGTACGTGGCAGCCTGAGTGTATACGCCTCAGCAAAGAGCCCTTTAGCTATGGGGTAGAAGAGCATGTGCTGGGTGGCGTATCCGTCAAGGTCTACTCTGCCGCTAAAACGGTGGCAGATTGCTTTAAATTTCGCCATAAAATCGGTATTGATGTCGCTATCGAGGCTCTGCGCGATGGCTACCAGCGAAGGTGTTTTAGCATTTCTGAGCTCATGCAAGCGGCACAGGTAAACCGCGTGGCGAGAATCATCACCCCTTATGTAGAAAGCCTTATTTCATGAGCACCGAGTCACCTAAAAACATAATTGCCTCTGTAGAGGCACGATTGAAAAATATTTCCATGCAGCATGGGTGGAACTATGACCACATGCTCACACGCTACGCAACAGAGCGTTTTCTCTATAGGCTCAGCATCTCGCCCTACCGAGATCAATTTGTGCTCAAAGGGGGCAATCTCTTTGTTATTTGGATGCAAGGCAACAACGCTCGCCCCACCATCGACACGGATTTGCTGCGCTTTGGTGATGCCTCGACAGAAGAACTCAAACGCATTTTTAACGAGCTTGCGTCTATAGACGAGCAGAGCTTGGATGGCATGCGCTATGATGCCACCTCACTCACCATAGAGCCCATACGCGAAGCCACGCAGTATGGCGGAACACGCCTTGTGCTTATGGGCTATTTGGGCAGGTCTCGCAGCAGATTACAGTTTGACATTGCTGTGGGTGATGTGGTAACGCCCGCCCCAGAGCTGCGAGAGTTCCCCACACTGCTCAGCGGAACGCCCCCCAAACTCAGAACCTACCCTATGGCTAGCGTGGTGGCTGAAAAGGCGCAAATCATGCTCTCATTGGGGCTACTCAATAGTCGTATGAAAGATTTCTACGATATTTGGGTGCTCTCTACGCAATTTGAGCATGATTTTAGCATGTTATATGAAGCCATGCGCCACACCTTTGCGCATCGTGGCGAGGATTTACCCTCTCGCCATGCAGCAAATTTCATGAATGAGTTTGCAATCAGCCCACTCAAGCAACCACAATGGAAGGCATTCTTGCGCAAAAATCGCAGCCTCAACGCCCCGCAAGAACTTCAAGATCTCATGAAGCAAGTTTCGGTATTTCTGCTACCCCTACTCATGGCGAGTGACCCAAATCCAGCGAGATGGGCACCAGAGAAGGGCTGGCAGTAGCCAAAGGATGAGTACAGCTCTAGTAAAGTGACAGTGCGCACTAGCTACGCATTGGCTATGCGTATGCAAGCTTAATAACTGATAAAATTGCCTTTTATGAAAATTCACACATGCTTTCTATCTTGTAAAAATTATTCATACACTTCTTATTGATTGAGGTAAAGGTATCATCAACTTTCGCGCTCCCCTACGCATAGCCAATGCGTATATAATGGGGGCACGACACACATTTCATCTTATGAAAAAAACATATATCACACTCCTGACTCTTAGTGCTACGCTTGCTGGTACAACGACAGCAGCTACCAATATCCCTTACGGAGCAGACTACATAATTACCACTTCTGGAGACTACACTGCAACGGGCACTGCTAACTTAGTTACTATTGAAAGTAACGTCACTGTCAGTGTAGTTTCGGCACGACTTAATGTCAATGATTTTCACCTTAAATCGGGTGCTTCTTTTATCGTGCCTGATTTCGATGAAGCTGTGTTAAGTGCCGATGATGATGCGCTTGGAATGGCACAAAATGGTTCATTAGCAAGCTCTATCACATCGAAAAATGATTTAGGGTACATCGGTAACACAGCTAATCAAAGCCTGCCTGTTGAGCTTTCGCACTTAGATTTCGGTGATATACACGCATTTAGCAATGTTACCCTAACCAATGTAAAAATTTTCACCTTCAAACAGATATACTTCGATGATGTTACCTTATCTGGAGAAAATGTAGGAACTCTCCCCAATTACACAGCAACAGCTAACAGATTAACGTTGGATATGGGCACTTACGTCAATGGTTCCCCAATGGAATTCACATTGCTTGGTAATAGCGCAACGACAACAGTGACGGAATCTCTGACGCTAGATATTGATTTTGGAGCACTTGCCAATCTTAACGATATTTCCATCACGCTCAAGGGTCTAGCATTTAATGACGCTACTGATACGAGTGCTATCAGCTTTGAAGGCTATGACATGATTGATGGAGCTCAATTCGTTGAAACAGCACCTGGTTCAAATATCTACACCTTCTCAGGAAGTCTTGAGGCCAAGGGTATCCCAGAGCCTAGTACAGCTAGCTTGAGCTTGCTCGCTTTAGCTGGGCTCTTGGCTCGCCGTCGCCGCCGTGCGTAAAGCGTAGTGCTTTCATTCAAAGCAATTTTATAGGAGGAGGCAAATCGCCTCCTCTTTTTTTGCTTGCAAGTCTCGCGAATAAGTGAAAAAAGAGGCGCCAGTCAGTAGAAAAGACTTGCTTTTAGTCTCTTATATACTATATTTCTCTCGCGATTAACTTCGTATTAGTATAAGTAGATTACCAAGAAGGAAGCTGCGCGCGGAGTTTATCATGTTTATAATCGCAGCGCGAACAATATGTGGATTCTGGAAACAGATGTCATGAAGAATTGCTTTATGCAACTCGTTCTAAAATATATCGGCACAGATTACACTTCCTATGGCTTACAAGGCAGCTACAATGCAGACGAAAACACCTTCAGCGTTTCGTATACCCCAGAGCCATCTACTGCATCCCTCAGCCTCCTCGCGCTTGCAGGGCTCCTCGCTCGCAGAAGGCGCAAGGCGGCTTAAATGGCGCATTCGTGCATTTCTTTTGCAAGCCCCGCTCTCTTTTTGAGTGGGGCTTCTTTCTTCATTTTAGCGCATCTCATACAACTGCGCCTCAATCTCCATAATTCCCTGATTGAGCATGTTGAGCAGCTCTG